>NZ_JACHHY010000023.1 GCF_014202905.1 Chitinivorax tropicus
CAACTGCAGCCCTGGGCGGAGGAATCCTTGCCGATTTTGAAGCACCTGCAGATTTCGCCGTTTATTGAAGAAGCGTTCCGGCTGATACCCAAGATCGAGACAGCTTCAAGCGTAGAAATAAAAGCCAGGAATCAACTTAAGCATCTGATGGCCATCGCCAAGCATGAGCAGGGCGTGGTGCTACAGCCCCTGATTTACGAGCAGGCGGATTTCAAGCGGGCTCTGGCCACCATGCGCAGCTGGCCGATCCGCTGGATCTCGCCCAAGCAACAGATTGTGTTCACCAATCATTGTGAAACGGATGACCCTAGGCTGAAGTCAGAAGCGCCAGAGGATATGATTGTGGAGGATTACAGAAGTCGCATGTATTGGATCGGCGAGGCGGCAAAACAATTTCATGGGCTGATGCAAAGGAGAACTGCTTTCATGGAAATCCAGTTGAGCGCCATTGCCGACTGGGCCTTGGCCAAAGCCCGAGAGGATCTCGAATGAAAGCCGTGAGTTACCAGGCGCTGATAGCCTGCCTGCTGCTGACCTTAACGCTGATTGGCTGTACCGACCCGAGTCAAACTGAACCTGCCCATAAAGACAAACAGCCTATGAACACCTCAACCAATGCAAATACGCCTGTTTCAATATCCCTGTTTGAACCTGTCACCAGCTGGCAGGCTAAATTTCCCAAAATGCAGATAAATAAACAGCCTGCCGGGTTGAATTTTTATTCTGCTGATTTTGAGACCATGCTGAAGCACCCTGTTACGCTGCGTTTTGAATTCGGCAGGCACAGTTTCTCGATTCCTGCAGTGCTGGGTGTAATGGGGACGGAAGATATAGACTTTCCGACAGAGCATATCGCTGACTTACTGATCAGCAGCGGCTTGACCGAGGGTAAAGAAGAAATGCACGACCAAGCCCGGCAGGCATTCTTCAAGCTGCTGGATGACATCGTGAAAGCAGGGTGGAAGCCTTATTTATATACTACCTACCCCAGGCTTACGGCCAAAGAAATTCTGCGGCGGGTGATCAAAAAGGACCTTGATGCCGCGCTTAACCTTCGTCCTGAGTACAAACCTACACTGGAAGAGTGGATGCAGTTACCAGATGATATTTCTTGGAACTTTCATGCCAACCACATCAGGCTTGAAATTGCCTTGTCCCACGACATTACCAAGCGCGACCCACAAAAGCCGGGTGCCTATTTCATGTCCATCACTATCCGACCGATGACCCACGCCATGCAAGATGGCATGAAGCCGGAGGAGCGCCGCGACTGGCGGGCGGTGCAAGCAAAATTGCAGCCAAAATATCAAGCCATACGTGCCGAAGCTGAGGCCAAAGAAAAAGCCGCAGGTCACCAGATCGACACTGATTACCAAGACCCACCCATGCCCCCTGAGCACTGAAGCCCCGCATGTGGCATGGCAGCGGCTGAGCACAGCAGCCCCTGCCTGTCTGCACCGCCCAATGGGCTGGATCGGCAAAGCAGCTGATCAATTGCATGGTTTGATAAGAGGAAACCGCCTTCATGGAAGTCCAGCTTAGTGCCATTGCCGACTGGGCCTTGGCGAAGGCTTGAGAGGGTAATCATGTACGCAAAAGATCGCCAGCCAGAAGGAGCGGCTAGCTACGCTGAGGCAGACAATCAAGCGAAGCCCAACAGCTAAAGTTGCTCGAAAAGCCGACGTGAGTCGGCTTTTTTCATCCCTTGACTGCCGGGGCTGGCGGGAGCGATTTGGCTTGCAGATCCCGCACATGGGGAATCATCTTGTTCACCGCATCCAGAAAGGCGGCGGATATCACTTTCCCTTCGTTGGTGTGATTCCAGCCGGCACCGCCAGCGCCGCCTGCGGCACCGATCATCAAACCGCCCGCGCCCAGATCGGTTGCACGGGCTGAGCCCTCTGCAATGACGACTTGCTCAGTGGTTTGGGTATCCGTCAGCGACAGCACAACTTGCGCTTCTTTGAATTTGACATGCTCTGCAGCCCCCGCAAATTTGGCCAGTACGGGGATCTGCGCCAAAACGCCGCCGACGCTGCCCCCAGCATTTTTTTCCGAGAAGACCAGTGTCGGGGTCATGATGTATTGCGCCTCCAACACATGCTTGCGAGGGTTGACGGTGGTGTTGTCCCGGGTCAGCCCCTCATCCTTCAGATCCAGCTCCTGCCGCGTGCCTTTCAACCCCTGGCTGCGATCAACCACCCGGAAGCACCCACTTTGCTGCAACATCATTCTGACCAAGGGCAGTGGCGACTCTGGGATATTGCCCCGGCTGGCGGTGTAGGTGTAGCCATTGGGGTTCTCCATTACACCGATGGTGGCAATGGGTTGCGCACATTTCTCGATTCGGCGCGTTTCGCCGCTACTGCCTTTCTGCCCGGCAGCGCCAGTCACCAAGCCACCAGCGTTGCCGGTTTCGATGGCCGGTTTGTCACAGGCGCTGATGAGGCTAGTGATGAAAAGACAGGCTAACGAGATTCGTACATTCATGTCGATGGCGTCCTGTAGGTCAGTGGAAGCCGATCATGCTACCTCATGACATCTGGTTATGCGATAGAAAGCGTTAAACGGATACCCAGTAATGAATCGATACCGACTATAACTAATACATCGACTTGAATTGGGCGGACAAAGAATTGCCCTGGCAAACAAGGATACGACATGGCTGATATGGGCATGCCCGTCAAGGTGGGCCGCTATCAATTGATCCGTCTGCTGGGCAAAGGGGGGCAGGGCGCGGTCTATTTCGCACATGATCCACAGCTGCAGCGCCCCGTTGCCATCAAAACCCTGCACATGAACAAGCGAACCCCGCAAGCGATGCAGGCGCTGGTGGACGAGGCACGGATCGTCAGCCAATTACAGCATCCTCATATCGTCTGGCTGTATGACATCATCGAGCAGGACGGCCTATGGTATCTGGTCTTCGAATATGTCGAAGGGCAGACCCTGGCCCAGCTGCTCAAGACTCGCCGTCATCTCCCGCCTGAGGAGGCCGTTGCCATCGCGGTACAGATACTGGATGGCTTGGCCTTTGCCCACGGCAAAGACATCGTCCATTGCGACATCAAACCTGCCAATATCATGCTGGACACCCAACAAGTCGCGCGATTGATGGATTTTGGCATTGCCCGCGCTGCCGGCCAGGTAGCGGCCATGCCGACGGGCACGGCCAATTACATGGCACCAGAGATCATTGCCGGCCAAGCCCAGGGTAAGGCGGCAGATGTGTTTTCGATGGCCATGGTCATGTACGAAATGCTGACCGGGCGCCCCGCCGTGACTGGAGACAATATCTTCAGGATCATGCACGCCATTGGCAGCGAGCCTTTCGAGGCCCCTTCCCGGCTGGTGACAGGCATACCGGAGGCCCTGGACAACATTGTCATGCGTGGTTTGTTGAAAGACCCGACCGATCGTTTCAACAGCGCCGAGGCCATGCGCACAGCCCTGCAGGCCTATCAGAAGCCGGCCACCGCCGACGCGGTGGAAGGGGGAGGGGGGCAGGCGGGCACATTGGAATTCCTGCTCCGGCGGATTCGTCTCAAAAGTGACTTCCCTGCGTTGTCGCAAGCTATCTCAGCCATCAACAAAATCAGCAATGCAGACGAGGAAAGCCTGCATGCGTTGTCAACGGTCATCCTGAAAGACTTCTCACTCACCAACAAATTACTCCGCTTGGTGAATTCGGCAAGCTACGGCCATTTCGGCGGTACCATCAGCACCATTTCCCGTGCGGTGATCATCCTGGGCTTTGAAGTCGTCCGCAACCTGGCGATCACATTGATACTGTTCGAGCATCTGCAAAATCGCAGCCAAGCCATCCAGCTGCGGGACGAAGTGATCCGGACATTTTTCAGCGGATTAATGGCCAGAATGATTGAGCACAAGCTGGGGTCACGCCGCCATGAGGAAAGCTTCATTGGTGCCATGTTTCAGAACCTGGGGCGCCTGTTGGCAACGTTCTACCTGTTTGACGAAGCGATGGAGATCAATCGGCTGGTGAAACATGAAGGCCAGGCTGCGGAGCGCGCAGAAATGGACGTACTCGGCTTGACCTTGTCAGCGCTTGGCATGGGCATTGCACAGGCGTGGAATTTTCCGGACAAGATCATCGAATCCATGGCTACCCCACCAGACAAGCTGAAGGCACCGAAAACCGCCACCGAGCGCATGCGCGCCGTGTCTGGCCTGGCGAATCAACTGACCCTGATGGCAACGGGCGACCTGCCCGCCAATGAACGTAGTAAAGCATTGGCGGGTTTGGCAGATCGATTCTCGGCAGCGGTGCCACTGAGCAGTGGGGACATGACGCGCCTGGTGGATGAAACCATCAAGGAATTCCTACGAGAAGCCTCCATGTTCGGCATCAGCACCAATCAGAGCGAATCGCTGCGGCGGGCCAAGCAGTGGGTGGGCGGCGCAGCAGACCGGTCGGCGGAGCCGTCAGGCGCCGATGCTTTGGATGACCCGTTTGCCAGTGCAGATGTCATGGCAGATGCTGATGCTGACGACACGCAGGTGCATGATGCCAAAGCCGTCTTGTCGGCAGGGATTCAAGACATCACCAACTCACTGGTCGAGCAGTACCAATTGAATGACCTGCTGCGCATCATTCTGGAAACCATGTACCGTGGCATGGGTTTTGACCGAGTCCTGCTATGTACACGAGATGTCCGCAGCAATTCACTACCCGCCCGCATCGGCTTTGGCCAAGGGGTGGATGAGCTGCTGAAACGCTTTGTGGTTCCCATAGCCAAAACCCACGATGTGTTTCAAGTGGCATTGGAAAAACAGGCAGATATCTTTCTGGCTGATATCGAGGCCGAAAACATCCGCGACAAGATCCCCGACTGGTACCGCGCCCTGGTGCCAGCCCAAACCTTCATCCTGCTGCCGTTGGTGATCGAAAAAAAGATCCTGGGCTTGTTCTATGGCGACAAAGCCATGGCCAATCAGCTCAAGATCGCACCCCAAGAGCTGAATCTCCTCAAAACGCTACGCAACCAGGCAGTGTTGGCCATTCGACAGAAGCAGCTAGGGTGAGATCTGCTACGCTGCGCTGCACCATATTTATATGATGATCCGAATGTCGTTGTGTAATCATTGAGTGCATCGGCTGTCAAATTTCAATTTTCTTTCATGGATTTGTCACGTCTTTATGCGAATCTTTGTGGGATTCGAGGCATCGATTCTTCTTGTTGTGCGGTGCACAAAAGTGCTTGACAGCTGCTGTCGGCCACTTAGAATAGGCAATGATGCAGTGCAAAAATTTGAAGTCTTCGATTAACGAAAACAGGAAGAGGTGTAATCATGTTCATTACCCCTGAAAAGTTGGCAGAGTTACAGGAAATCAATTTCAGCAAGGCGATTCGTGTGTCCAACATCGCATTGGGCGGCATCGAGCGTCTCGTCAATCTGCAGCTTGAAGTGACCAAAAGCCTGATCGCTGAATCCAGCGAGCAAGCCAAAAGCCTGAGCAAGGTGAAAGATCTGCAAGGTCTGTCCTCACTGCATCAAGAAGCCACCAAACCATCGCTGGACAAAGCGCTGGATGTTGCAAAAAGCTTCTATGAAGCGGCGTCCGCAACACAGGCTGAGTTTGCCAAGGTCATCGAGGAAGAAGTCGTTCACACCAACAAAAGCGTTGCAGAGCTGATCGACAACCTGCAAAAGTACGCCCCCGCTGGTTCTGAAGTGGCCATCAACGCCATCAAGACCGCAGTGGCCGCTGCAGCAGCCACCTACGACAATGTCACCAAGGCCGCCCAGCGCGTCAGCAGCGATTTGACCGAAGCGGGCGTGGCTGCTGCCACATCGTCAGCCAAAGCCGTTTCTGCAGTATCTCGCAAGAAGACACCCGCGACTGCAGAAGCCTGATTGATCAGGTTGTAGCCGGTTAAGACAGCCAAGCGATCTGCTTGGCTGTTTTTATTTGAAACGTCAAATGTAATGTTTTTGCTTTCAAGCGCTTATTGATGATATTGCCATAATTGGGTGGGTCAAACGTATCAAGCGAAGCATGGGGCAAATCTGGCATAATGCAGGCCATGGTTTCCGTTACCCGCCCCATCACACCTTCAAAAGATGTCCAGCCTGATCGCCAGGCCTTTTTATCGCAGCTGTCCGCACAATATGCACCAGCCGATCTGGTGCGCATGGATCAGGCGCTCGAATTGCTGACGCCACTCTTCCAGGGCATGTGTATTGCAGAGACTGGCGAGGCGCTGTTGCCTCATACACTGGGAACGGCGGCCATCACGGCCCAGCTGAAACTGGATGCAGATGCAGTCGTGGCCTCGCTGCTGTTTGCCTGGCCCGATGTGGACAGCAATTGGCGGGTGGCTTGCGAAGCGCGGTTTGGTGAAACGGTGACCAAGCTGATCGATGGCATTGGCCGGGTACGTAAGATCCAGGAGCTACAGCGTCTGGATTCCCCGGCGCTCAAGGCCGATGAGCGGCATGCCCAGGCCGAGGCGCTACGCAAGATGCTGCTGGCCATGGTGGAGGACATCCGCGCGGTGCTGATCAAATTGGCATGGCGCACGCAGACTATGCATTACCTGTCTGAGGTGGATGCCGACACGGCTCGCATGGTCGCCCGCGAAACGCTGGACGTGTTTGCACCGTTGGCGAATCGGCTGGGTGTGTGGCAGATCAAGTGGGAGCTGGAAGACCTCGCATTTCGCTACCTTGAGCCGCAGCTATACAAAAAGATTGCCAAGCTGCTGGATGAAAAGCGGCTGGATCGTGAGCAATTCATTGCCGATGTGCTGGCCACATTGCGCATTGAGCTTTCCAAGGCAGAGATCCAAGGTGAGGTGACTGGGCGGCCCAAGCATATCTACAGCATCTATAAAAAGATGCAGAAGAAACATCTCGATTTTTCAGAGGTCTATGATGTCCGCGCCGTCCGGGTGCTGGTTGAGGACATCAAGGATTGCTACACCGTGCTGGGCATCGTCCATAACCTGTGGCAGCCGATTCCAGGTGAATTCGACGACTATATTGCCCAGCCCAAGGGTAATTTCTATCGATCGCTGCATACCGCTGTTGTCGGTCCCAATGACAAGGCTGTCGAGGTGCAGATCCGCACCTACGACATGCACCGGCATGCCGAGCTGGGCGTGGCAGCGCATTGGCGCTACAAAGAAGGTGGCAAGCAAGATCCCAAGTACGAAGAGAAGATAGCCTGGCTGCGGCAGATTCTGGAATGGCGAGATGATGTCAGTGACGTGAGTGACCTGGCCCATCAATTCCGCACCGAGCTGTTTCAGGACAGCGTCTATGTCTTGACGCCACAGGGCAAAGTGGTGGCCTTGCCCAAAGGATCGACACCGGTTGATTTTGCCTACCATGTCCACACCGACCTGGGGCACCGCTGCCGTGGGGCCAAGGTCGATGGCAAGATCGTACCGCTGGATACCTCACTGGACAACGGGCAGCGCATCGAGATCCTGGCGGCCAAGCAAGGTGGCCCGAGTGTGGACTGGTTGCATCGCGGCTTTTTGAAAAGCCCACGGGCCATGCAGAAGGTGCGTGCTTGGATTCGCGCCCAGCATACTGACATTGCCATCCACGAAGGCCGCCTGGTATTCGAGCGCGAGGTCGCCCGGCAGGGCATCACCCAGCCCAAGCTGGAGCAGATCGCTGAGAAGCTGGGCTATGCGTCGGTTGACGAGTTCTATAAGGCATTGGGCCATGACGAAATCACGCTGCGCCAGCTGGCAGCGGCGTTGCACCAGGCAGAGTCGCCCGTTGTGGCGGAGCCTGAGCCCGCGCAGTTGGTGCGGCAATCACGCGCTTCCCGCCATAGCCAGGGGGTGTTGATTGTCGGTGTGGACAAGTTGATGACGCAGCTGTCCAAGTGCTGTAAACCTGTGCCGCCCGACGATATCGTCGGATTCGTCACGCGTGGCCGTGGGATCAGCATCCATCGCAGCCAATGCCTGACGCTGAAACGGCTGTCGGCCCACGCGCCCGAGCGGCTGATCGAGGCCAGCTGGGGGCATCGTCAGGACACAGTGTTCCCAGTTGAAATCGAGGTGGAAGCACACGACCGGCAGAGCCTGTTGCGCGATATTTCAGATGCCATCATGCGTGACAAAGTGAATATCACTGCTGCCAATACCTTGTCCAAGGATCATCGCGCCTTCATGCGTTTTACCGTTGAAATCCGCGATGGCGAGCAGCTACGGCGGATCACCACCTTGATCCGTGATGTGCCGGGTGTCATCGAAGTGACCCGCCGCTGACAGTGCCGTAGCTGACTGGGTCGAAGGCTTAGCCTTGATCGCCTGGGCTCCTATGTCCACTATCTACGGGATGTCACGCGGCATGCGGTGCTGTGCCGATATGATCCGATACAGGTGAGGACGCGGCGTGGATCGAACCTTCCGATGGGTTGGCCATTTCCAGCAAGATGCGCTATACCGAAAGTGGGAAGTGGATTTCTTGGCTGTAGCCTGAGCTGACAAGCAATGGTGGTGCCGCGAGCGTCTGATTGGCCATCCCCAAGATGAGGAGGGTGTTGCATGAATATCAATGGTTTGAAGAGCTTCAATGCGTCGATGTCACAGACTTTGACGCAAGTGACCAGCCAGATCTTCAGTGATGTGCGAAGCGGTGCGGACCGCGTAGACAGCAAAAAGCAGCAAATTGCCGATGCAAGCCTGCAACGCCTGCAAGATCAGGCTGCACGTGCCGAGCAGCGCGCCAGGATCGACATATACGTTTGAATTTGTTTCAGCTGAACGCATCTTGCCCGACGGGCAAGATGCGTTTTTCATTGCATGGCTGGATTGGCGGGCACGCCACCCCGACTGGGGTGTGAGATGGTTGGGCCGTTGCCTGCCACCCAGCGTAGGGCCTTTCAAGTGGCCTGCAGGTGGCTGAAGGGAACGAAGCTGACCAGCTCGCCAGCCTTGATGGCCCGCCCAGCGGGAACGTCCACCAGCCCATCTGCCCACGCACATGAGGTCAATACCCCAGAGCCCTGATGCGCAAACAGGGTGGCCTCGGGTGCGCCGGTCATCGAGGCTGTCAGTCGGGCGCGCAAGAACTCGCGGCGCTTATCTGGCTTGGGCCAGTCAAAGCCTGCTGTGACCTTGAGCGGCGCGGGTAGAACTTGGCTGGCGCCCTGGCAGGTCAGGATGAAAGGCCGCACGAACAGCAGAAAGGTGACGAAGGCCGACACGGGATTGCCGGGCAGCCCAATGAACGGAGTGGTGCCGACTTTGCCCATGGCCAATGGCTTGCCAGGCTTCATGGCGATACGCCACAGATTCAGGCTGCCTGTCGCCTCGATGGCGGCTTTGACGTGATCTTCCTCACCGACCGATACGCCACCGCAGCTCAATATCAGATCGGCTTCGGTAGCTGCACGTTGCAGGGCATCCTGGGTGGCGCGCAGGTTGTCGGGAATATTGCCTTGGTCCAATACCTCGCAACCCAGATTGGCCAGCAGGCTGGTCAAGACATAGCGGTTGGAGTTATAGATCTGGCCAGGGCCGAGCGGGCTGCCTGGATCGACCAGCTCGTCGCCGGTTGACAGGATGGCGACTTTCAGCGCACGCCTGATTGGCAGTGTAGCCAGCCCGACCGATGCCGCCAGGCCTAGCTGGGCGGCACCCAGCCGGCTGCCAGCAGGCAGGATCACGCTGCCCTGGGCAATGTCTTCCCCTTTGCGGCGAATATGTTGCCCCAGTTTGACGGGCTGCGTGACGCGGATCATTTCGCCATCACTGATGGTGTCTTCCTGCATTACCACTGCATCGCAACCGGGAGGAATGGGCGCACCGGTGAAGATGCGTGCAACGGTGCCGCTCTGCAGCGGCTGCCCGACAGTGCCGGCAGGAATGCGTTGGCTGACCGGTAGCGCACTTTGTGGGTCCGCCGCCAGATCGGTCACGTTGACGGCATAGCCATCCATGGCACTGTTGTCATGAGGGGGGACATCCAGCGGCGAGATCTGATCGATGGCCAGGATGTGTTGATGGGCCTGGGTCAGTGGCACATCGACGATCTGGGTGGTGATGGTGGCCTGGGCCAGCACCTGGGCCAGCGCCTCATCGACGGTCAGCGGGGTGGGGTGAGTCATGTTTGAATCCAATCCAAAATAAATTGTGCGATCTCGTCGGCGCGGTTCAGGTCAAGCCTTGGCAGCGGGGCGTCAATCCATTGATCACAGGCAATGGCAACGATATCAGGGTCATCTGGGTGCAGCATGGCTTTGCCCAGCGCGGGTCGATGCACCTCCAGCTTGGGTATCGGCTCACGCTTGAAACCCTCGACCAGGACCAGATCGCAAGGGGAGAGGCGGGCGAGCAGATCGGTCAGCGAAGGGGAGGGCTGATCACGCAGCTCATGCAACAAAGCCCATCGTTGGCCGCCTGCCAGCAGCACCTCGTGTGCGCCAGCCTGGCGATGGCGCCAGCTGTCTTTCCCTGGTTGATCCAGCTCAAAATCGTGGTGAGTATGTTTGATCAGCGAAACCCGCAGCCCTTTTGTGGTCAAGTGGGGCAGGACTTGCTCGATCAGCGTGGTTTTACCGCTGCCAGACCAGCCTGCAAAGCCAAAGGTCTTCATTATTCCTGGCCTTGCCTTTCGAGCATCTGCTGAATGGCATCGCACAGATCTTCGTATTCATCATGGGACAGGTGCAGGTGATCCAGCACGGCCCGGCCTATGGTGGGCCATTCCTGGTCGCGTGGCAGGTGCAGGAAGCCGTGCGAGATCTGCTCGCCCAGCTTGGCCAATGCAACCAGCGTCCGCACTTCATCGGTGATCTCGCTGCTGGGTTCGGTGAAGACCGTGCCGTCGTGGTGCGTCAGAATGGCTTGACCAATGGATTCCGGTAAAAACCAGCAGCGCGCGACCAGATAACCGATCACTGCGTGGTGGGTGCCATGGCGATCCATTTCGATGGTGGTGAAGGGCTTGTTGCGCGAGGCATAGGCCAGATCCAGGGTGTCCTGATAGTCCTTGAAACGGGCCAGCAACAGGGGGATGCCGCAGTTCTGGAACAGGCCGAAGGTATAGGCTTGGTCACGAACTGGCAGGTTCAATTGCACGGCCAGGAATGCGGTGACTTGTGCATCGAGGGTTGCCATGTCCCAGAACCGCTCGACATGGTAATGGCCATCGCACTTGAGCGCATTGCGCAAAGCCAGATCGGAGGCCAGGCGGATGGCATTGCGCACACCCAGCAGGATCACCGCGTGCGGAACCGATGAGACGCGCTGCGGCAGGCCGAAGAAAGGTGAATTGACGGTTTTCAGCATGGCGGCGGACAAGCTGACGTCCTGGCTGATGAGTGCCGCGATGTCGCTGGGCTCCGGATCCCCTCCCTGCTGGGCTTCTTGCAATGCCAGCATGATGGTTGGGCGGGGGGGAATGACGATGCCGCGCAGTAATTGATCAGAATCTTGTGTGGTGATTTGCATGACAGGCTCAACAAACGTGCTCATATGAATTTTAACTCATAAATCCCGTCTGAACCTTGAAGACGGCGCAATCCGTATTGCGCCGCATCAACTGCAATGCCGTCACTTGTCGGCGGGTGCCTTGGCGGGTTTCAGGCGGATGACGCCTATGATGATCAGCCCCATACCAGCCATCTGCCACCAGGATAGCGATTCCCCAAGCCACCACCAGGCAAACAGAATCGTCAAGGCCGGGCCGAGTGCGCCAATGGCAGCCGCGTCGGACGTGCCCATGCGGCGGATGGCCTGGGCGAGCGCCCAGATCGGCAGTACGGTCGAGAACATCGCCATGGCTGTCGCATAGCCCCAGATCTGGATCGGCAAGGCAGCTGGCTGCGTATTGGCATCGGTAATGGCCCAATGGGCCAAGACCATCAGGCAGGATGCCGTGCCCGACAACCCGGTCAACTGCATCGGGCCCAACACGCCAACGACTTTGCCGGTGCCAACGTAATAAATCGCGTAGGTCACGGCACTGGCAAAAACCCATGCGCCCCCTAGCCAGACTGATTCCTGCGAGCCCAGTTGCAGGTCGTGCCCGAATGCAATGGCCAACCCCAGATAACACAAGCCAATGGCTTGCCAGGCGCGGTTGCTGGGGGGCTTGCGCATCAGCACGGCCTGGATCAACAGCACCATGGTCGGGTAGAGGTAAAGGATCAGGCGTTCCAGCCCGGCGGTGATATGGCGCAAGCCCTCGAAATCGAACAGACTGGACAAGTAATAACCCAAGCAGCCCAAGGCCACCACCTGCCCAAGCCGCGAGGCGGTCAGCGGCACGGGTTTTTGTTGTGCACCCAGGCGGGCCATCCACGCGAAGAAGGGCAGGGCGATGGCCATGCGCATGGCGAGCAGGGTCGTGGCACTCACTGGCGCAGTCTGGTAGGCGAGCTTGACGAAGATGGCTTTCATCGAAAAGCCAAATGCAGCCAAAATGGCCCAGCTATAACCATCAATCTTTTTTAACATGGCAAGGGGTTTGTGTTCATATTGAGTGGTGGAGCTGCCATTTCTGTGGCAGGTATGCATTGCATAGAAATGCATATAGCTATGTGCAAACCCAAGAGACTAGTCGAAAAAAAGAGGGGATTCAATGGCAAGCCTCGGGTGGCCACCGATCTGGCAACGACCCGAGAGCGTGCGCCCCGGCTGGTCAGGGGCTTATTTGGCCAGCTTGGTCTTGAGTTGGCCGGAGAGTTTGTCCAGCACATCGGGCACCAGGGTTTCGGTGAATCCAAACAGAAATGACCAGACACCCAGGCGAGCCAGTTGATTGCCGCCCTTGCACGCAGCGGTGGATTGCCCATCTGGCAGGCCACTGCAGGATAGGAGATCGATGCAGGGTAGCAGCGAGTCGATGACTTTCTGACCGAGCAGCGTGTTCAGCAGCCCGCTATTCAAAAACAGCATGCCGATCAGGGAAAATATGCCGCCCAATACGACGCTGGTGAAGACGGAATCACGTGCATAGGCCAGCTCGGCCATTTCCCCGATGTGCAAGGGGCTGGTTGCATCGGCGGCCAGCTTGCCTTGTTGCGCTCGGCGCAACACACTGGCGTAGGCGCCGACCATGCCCAGCGCCACTACCCAGCAGGTCATGACTGTGCCGACGCAGCCCCAGGCGTGTTGGACAATTGTGCCCAGTGTCAATAATACCGACAGGCTGCATGCCAGTCGGGCACCCAGGCTGATACGGACGGCCCGTATCCAGCGTTGCTGCATCAGGCTTTTCGATAGCCGCCATTGTCGCTCGCGGGTCATCTCCCGCGACCATGCCAGCAATTTCACCTTATAGCCGGCCATGACTTGTTCACGTTGTGCTGGTGTGACCTCTGCGCTGAAGCTGGGCCGGGCGGGGATTGCCAGTTGATTCACGCCCAGGCCCGACAGCATCTGTGCCCGCAATTCGAGTTGATCCAAGGTCAGGGCGCTGAGCAGGTTCTGTTCCATCTGAAAAATCTGCCGCCAGCGAAGATCCTGTTTGTCATGTACCGCATGGGTAAATGCCTCACAATCCTCTAGAACGCGGGCATCGGTATCGCGGGGCAGGTTGCCAATCTCAGCAATCAGCAAATCAATGCATAACTGTTTGATGGTGGCAGAGCGCATGATCGGTTTTGAGTTGAACATCATTCATCTCCCGCTGGCGGTGCGGTTGCCCTGTTGATCAGGGGCGGTTGACCGGCGCGTAGGCTGTTGCTGTAGTTCCAGGTTCACTGATTACCAGTGATGCCTGCATCCTGTCTGTAACGGAGGGGTGGACATCGATGTGCTTGGGAAAGCACCGTGGCATACGAGGCTTGATCGACCAAGGTGCATGAATCCAAGGTTGGTGTGCAACGCCCGTCTGCGCTGCAGTTGGTGTCTGTGGCACAGCACGGGCAAGGTGTAAGCCACATGGCAGAAGCGCCTGTTGCATCCAGTCCAGCGCAATGTCTGACAGCTCACTTTCGTGATCGCTGGTCGGGTAGCCACCCCCCACGTCGGCATGGGCACCGGGGAACAGCATCTGGGTGATGCCGGTACGCTGATCCCACAGCGTGGGGGAGAAATCGGGCCGCATCTCATCCAGCGAAATGGCGTGCAAACCCATGACCACCTTGGGGTTGAGCGCCGTATCCGCAAAGCGGAACATATCCAACCGTTGCTGGGTCTCGTCATCATAGGTTGGGATACCCAACGACCCGACCGTATCCCAGACGGCAACGGCCTGAATATGATCCACCGGCGTGTAATCGCGGTCGGATGGCGGCTTGGTGAAGTTGAGTGGAATCTCACGGATCAAATCCGACAGCTTGCTGAGCAGGTTGCCATCTGCATCTTGCCGGCCTTGGCGATAGTCACGCCAAGTCTGAATGCCCAACTGATAAACCCGCTTTTTGTCAGGGTCGCATGCCAGGGGCTGGCTCAGCAGGCCCTTGCTGCAGATCAGTCCCGCCAGGGCGCGGGCCGTGTAAGCCCCTCTGCTGAACCCGGTGATGTAGATGTGATCACCCGGCTCATAATGCCTTGAGATGAAGGTATAGCCACGCACAATGCGGCAGATGGTGCCTACTCCCAACCCGCCGCCAAATATCTGGATGAACAGGTTGCTGGAATCCCCCACGCCATGTAGATACTTGGCCACTTGGAGGGGGTGCCCATCCTGCATGGCATATTTCTCCTGCTCGTCTGCACTGCATGCTGATTGAGCAACCTCCCCCGCCAGGTTGTTGAACAGCTTATAGACATTGGTGGGGTCTGCGATCTGATCATTGTTTTCATCTTGCTGCGGGCCATTCCAGGTTCCGTCGGCACAAAAAACAATATTCTTGGACATGTCAATGACTCCTTTTTGCCATGTAAAACGCTGATCAGCGGGACGATGAAGTGGAAAAGCGCAGAGGGGATTCCAGTTTGCTGCTCAGGGTGTTTTGGCGGATTGATCTAACCGGATATGCAGAGATTGGGTGGTCAGGAAGCTGTATCAGCAGAGCTGAGTTCGGCAAATGGCCTGTCATCATCTATAAGCAAAATGTAGGCCGGAAGGGGCGATTCGCGCGCGGAGCTGGGATGGATGGGCTGGCGGGGTGCGCCAGGAAATATTTTTATGTTATTTGTATATTTTAATTTATTGTATATTTGGATATAAGTAATTAATTATTTATTCATTTTATGTAAAATTTCTCGACATTGAGCCGGTTGAAAACATTAGCAGCCACACCGCTGCGATCGCCCTGGCGTCAATGCACCGGTCACCAGCTGGATCAATCAAGTGGGTTCCCATGCCAGGTTGCCGGGCTGACAAGCAGTTGCCCTAAGCCAGCGCCCGCAGCATGCCCAGCCAATGGGTTCGTTTCTGTTCATAAGGCAACCTGAATGCAGGGCTGGAGGAAGGCAGCGTCAGCATGTCGATACCCAATGTGGCAATCGCTTGGGCTTGCTTGGCGGCGGTTTTGCCATTGAAGGCAATCAACCGTAGCGCTGGGAGCTGGCGGATCAGTGAGGTGAGATCGTTGTGTCGCTCAGCACGGATCTGGCTGTCCAGACTGCCATCTCGATGTGCATCAGCGATTACGTCCCATAAGGCGATGCGATGCTTGATCAGCAGATCCAGACGTTGTGGATAACTCAATTCCACCAGCGGTTGCTGTAGGAGATCACCCAGCAAGCGCCAGAATTGATTGCGCGGGTGTGCATAGTACTGGGCCGCATCCAGCGAGGCATCACCAGGCAGGCTGCCCAGGATCAGTAACCGGGCATCAGCCTGAAAAATGGGCGGGAAGCTGGGCTTGCGTTGCATGCAATCAGTTACGACGCGCTTTGACCATGGAAATCAATCGCTCGAACAGATTGACATCCTGTTCGTTCTTCAGCAGCGCACCGGCAAGCGGTGGAACAACAAGGCTGGCATCCTGGCTTTTCAACGCATCGGGGGGAATGTCCTCTGCCATCAACAGTTTCAGCCAATCCAGCAGCTCTGATGTGGAAGGTTTCTTCTTGATGCCTGGCAGCTCGCGGATAGCAAAGAACAGCTCCAGTGCTTCTTTCAGCAGATCTTGTTTCAGGTGGGGGTAATGCACCGAAACAATCTGTTGCATGGTGGGTTTGTCGGGAAAGCGGATGTAGTGGAAGAAACAGCGACGCAAAAAGGCATCGGGCAGCTCTTTTTCATTGTTTGAGGTGATGATGATGATCGGGCGGGTTCTGGCTGATACCGTCTGGCGGGTTTCGTAGACGTAGAATTCCATGCGATCCAGCTCGCGCAGCAGGTCGTTGGGAAATTCAATGTCCGCTTTGTCGATCTCATCGATCAGCAGCACGGCTTGCTGGTCATGTTCAAAGGCTTCCCACAACTTGCCTTTGACGATGTAGTTGCCAATGTCCTTGACCCGCTCATCACCCAGTTGTGAGTCGCGCAGGCGGGATACCGCGTCATACTCATAAAGCCCTTGCTGGGCTTTGGTGGTGGATTTGATATGCCACTGGATCAGCGGCAGCCCCAGTGCTGCTGCGACTTCTTCCGCCAGCATGGTCTTGCCGGTACCCGGTTCGCCTTTGATCAACAACGGGCGTTGTAGTGTCATGGCGGCATTGACGGCCATCATCAGGTCTGGCGTTGCCACATAGGAGTTGGTGCCGGTAAATCGAGTCATGGTCAGTGAGTCTGGAGAGGTCAAACAAGCGCTCGATTGTAGCGCACGTGGTTGGCTGCTCAAAGCAATGTGATTGGCTTGCAAGCAGATGCGATGCCGGGTTGGGGGAGCGAGGAAATAGATCGCTATTTCCCCGTGGGTTGGGTGCGGCTTGGCCGGTGTGGGTGTGTTATTCGCCCGCAAAGGCGGTTTCGAGGTCTTCCAGCGTCAGATGCCAATGATCCAGCATGTGGGTGAAAATGGCCATTTCCACCTCGCTGAAGTCCGCATCGGCCTTGGAGAGATCCAGCACCATGGCGCAAAGCAACAGGCGTTTCTTGGGCTCGTCAATGGTATCCAGCAGCTCGTCGATACGCGCCCGGTCAACCAGATGGATGGTGCCATCTTGTTCTGCAGATGCCTCCAGCTCGTCACAGTATTGGTGTAGCACCTCAATGAACTGCTTGCGCGACAGACCGATGATGTCGTAAAGCTTCAGTTTTTCAAGGAGCTCAAGTTCACGATCATCCATATTGCCATCGGCCATCATCAGCATCGCGAGGATGCGAGCCATTGCTTCCGGGCTGTTTTGGGGTAAAGGGGTCATGCTGTTTCGCCTCTGGATTGGGAAAGTCTACTCAGGAATGCAGCCGGGATATCCACAGGTCTGCGTGCCGCATAATCAAAAAATACTACGTTGGTCTTGGCTTTTGCGACTTCCTTGCCTGATTTGAGTTCAGTCAGGCCATAAAAGAAATCGCAGCCATATCGATTGAAATCATCCAGCGCCAGCTTGATCGCCAGTTCGTCTCCATAAAAGGCTTCGGCCCGGTAGACCACGGCGGCATCTGCCAGAATGATGCCATGGCCTTCCACATTCAGTTCGGTATAGCCCAAATGAGCCAGGAACTGTACGCGCGCTTCGTGGATCAAGCTGAGCACGGCATCATTGCCTAGATGGCCACCGTAGTTGATATCGCCGATGCGAAGTCGGATACGGGTTTCGAAATCGACATGTGCCGGTAGTTCAAGTTTGATACGAGCCATGAAACGGGTGATGAAACGAACGGATGAGCCCAGTGTATTAGTTGCCCTTCCATTTTTCAACCGGCAACGCCCGATATGATGAGGTTTGATCGGCATCAGGGAAAGCAATCCGGCAATTGCATCCGGGTTCGCTTCGCAGGTATGCTGACTTGATAGGCAGGGTGAGGTGCGCGACCTGTCCTCCACAGACATGCAAGGAGGTGACATGTATCAACGTATTCTGGTTCCGGTGGATGATAGTGAAACGTCACATCGTGCCTTGGATGAGGCCATCAAGTTCGCCCAGGACCAGCGCGCGAAGGTGCGCTTGATCAGCGTGGTGGATCTGGCCCAGTTCAGCTGGGGTGGAACAGAGTTTCTGGATACGGCTGATCTCCAGGCCTCATTGCGAGATGCGGGGCGTAAAACGCTGCAGGAGGCACAGGCCCGCCTCAAGGCCTTGGCGGTCGAGGCGGAGACACAACTTGTCGAGACCTGGGGGGGGAGGGTGGCCAACCTGATCGTGCAGGAGGCGGCCAGCTGGCAGGCTGATATTATTGTCATGGGCACCCATGGCTGGAGCGGCTTGGATCACCTGATTCTCGGCAGTGTAGCAGAGGGTGTGGTGCGCATCAGCGATGTACCGATTCTGATGATCCGATCGCGGCGATAGTGGTTTTGAAACATCTGAACAATTAGAAAAGAAATCTGTGAGTCAGCAGCCTGTGGTTTTGAGCATCACCCGCCATGATCGTGACGTGGCCGGGTTGACCTATGTGTATCCCGTGGTGTCCCGTCGTGCCGGTGGCGTGTCGATAGGGATCAACCTGAATCCGAACAACGCCTGCAACTGGCGTTGCCTGTATTGCCAAGTGCCCGATTTGAAGCGAGGCGGGGCGCCGGACATTGATCTGGTCTTGCTGGAGCACGAGCTGAGAGCATTCATCGAATATGTGATGAACGGCGATTTCATGGCCACCCAAGTCCCGCCCGAGGCGCGCCGGCTGAATGATATTGCGTTGTCCGGAAATGGTGAGCCGACAAGCGCCAGTTGTTTCCATGAGGTGATTCAGTTGATTGGCCGTGTGATGCGGGATTTTGATCTGCTCGGCAAAATCAAGGTGGTGCTGATCACAAATGGCAGCTTGATGAATCGAACGCTGGTGCGGGAGGGATTGGCCAATATGCGGGCATTGGGCGGGGAGGTGTGGTTCAAGGTGGATCGTGGGACGGCTGCGCAGATGAGCCTGATCAATCAAGTGAATGCCATGCCAGAGCGCGTGCTTCGTCATCTGCGCCAGGCGGCGTTGTCCTGTCCGACATGGGTGCAGACCTGCATGTTTAAACTGGATGGATTGCCACCAGATGATCAGGAGATCGAAGCCTATCTGGCACTGTTGAGGCAGGCGCGGGATGGCGGGGTGGCGCTAGGTGGTGTGCTGCTGTATGGCATTGCTCGCCAATCCACCCAGCCCGAGGCAGCTCGGCTGTCGCCATGTGATGCGGACTGGATGCAGATGCTGGCGGATAAAATTGCAGAGTTGGGGTTGCAGGTCAAACTCAGCATCTAGATGCTGGCATCTTTCGGCTGGGTTGATATCGCATGGCTTGATCCGGTCGTATTATTCTCCGTTTGGAGATATACCTGCCGAATAGCAGAAGATCACATTCTTTCATGCGAAAATTCGAAATAGATCATAAATGACGCTTAAAACAAAATAGCCGACTCTCGTCGGCTATTTTGTTTCATGGTTGCGCAAAGAAAGATCAGTTGTTTTCTTCTGCGGCAACGGGCTGCTGATTTTCGCGCGCTTTCACAGCTTTTTTCAGGCTCTTGTACAGATCTGGATGTGTTTCGCGCAGATAATCGATGATATCGAAATCTTCTTTTCTGACCTTGGTCAGATCCAGTTGCTCAACATGCACCAAGCGCAGCAATTCACGTACGGGTTTCGGCATGTTGCGGCCACTCTCATAACGAGAGCCACCGCTCTGTGTGACGCCGATCTTCGTCCAGAATTCTTGTTGATTCAGCCCGAGTTTGCGGCGTATTTCACGCGGGTTGACGATTTTTTCAAAGAGTTTCATGGTTAGGCCCAATCCTGTTGATCCAAGTATGAGGAAAACTAGCCACAGCTTCCCAAAAATTGCCAGATCGGTTTGTTTTGGGTGACATCCAGCAGCTGCCAATGCGGGCAAGCACTCCGATCTGCCATGTGCCTGCCTGAATGTCCCTTTATTGTCATATGATAATATGGCATGCTAGTTGATTCAAGCACTTCTATGCAGATTCCATAAACCAATGGCCATGCCGTAACCAACTGTTACGTATTCTAAATAAAGCCGGGGAATGCGGCAATTTCAATATGAAAAGTTAATTGTCTGCCAGAAAAGACAGGCGCGCAAAATATGCGGTTGGGCTATGCCATTTTTCGAATGCTATTGTTTACAGGGGGTTAATGTGGCCTGTTCAACACGCATCCCTGTGCTATCTGTTGTATTTTTACAACGCATGCTGCCTCGGTTAGCACGGCGAGCAATATGAGGGAGGGTGGCGAGCCTGACCCCCGGCACTTGCAATGAATGGCTGTGGCTGCTTCCTTCCGGACCTGACCAGATTCACCACTTTGCAATGCGGGGAGGCCCGCCATTGAAAATTCGCTGAGGGTGATGCGTCGCACAACGAGGGGCGGATTATGCCAGAGCCCATGTCTTGGCACAATAGCTTTCCCGTAACTTCATATGTTTTTGGTTCGGAATGGGGGATGGCCTAGTGTGGGTGCGATTGGGCTTCATGTGTGTTCAGTGGAAAATAAAAAGGCGAATCGTATGATTCGCCTTTTGCCAGGATTCAACGCTGTCCGATATCAGGGAAGCAGGTGTTGAATGCCGTCGCGTTCTTCAAGCAGCTCAGCCAGTGTGAAGTCCATGCGCTCGCGGGAGAATGCATCGACTTCCAAGCCTTCTACGCGCTTGTATTCGCCGTTTTCGCAAATGACGGGCACGCCGTACATGATGCCTTCAGGGATGCCATAGGAGCCATCCGACGGAATGCCCATGGTCACCCACTTGCCGTTGGAGCCGAGTACCCAGTCGCGAATGTGGTCAATCGCTGCATTGGCTGCGGATGCGGCTGAGGACAGGCCGCGTGCCTCGATGATGGCCGCGCCGCGCTTGCCCACCTTGGGGATGAATGTATCCTTGTTCCAGGCGGCATCATTGATCTTGGCTTGCAGGGATTCGCCCTTGACTGTGGCAAAGCGATAGTCGGGATACATGGTAGGGCTGTGGTTGCCCCAGACGATCAGATTTTCGATGTCAGCAACGGCAACATTGGCTTTTGCCGCGAGTTGCGACAATGCGCGGTTGTGGTCGAGACGCAGCATGGCGGTGAAATTCTTGGCCGGCAGATCGGGTGCGCTCTTCATGGCGATATAGGCGTTGGTGTTGGCGGGGTTGCCTACAACCAGTACCTTGACATCGCGACTGGCAACGTCATTCAGCGCCTTGCCTTGCTCGGTGAAGATCTTGGCGTTTTCCTGCAGCAGATCTTTGCGTTCCATGCCGGGGCCGCGCGGGCGGGCGCCAACGAGCAGGGCGATGTCCACGTCTTTGAAGCCGGCGCGTGGGTTGTCGAATGCTTCCATGCCGACGAGCAGCGGGAATGCGCAGTCCTCCAGCTCCATCATGACGCCCTTCAGGGCTTGTTGGGCTTTTTCAACGGGCACTTCAACGAGTTGCAGAATCACCGGCTGATCTTTGCCCAGCATTTCGCCGCTGGCGATACGGAACAACAGGCTGTAGCCGATCTGGCCGGCGGCGCCGGTGACGGCAACACGGATTGGACGCTTCATGTTCACTCCTGAAATAACGAGATGACAACGTGAGGTTGTGCGGTAGTCCTGCGCGGCAGTCTTGGCTGGATCGGCGCAAGCATGTTCGATGGATAGCACGAAATGCTCTGATCGGCCAGCTGCCATTGCGGAGATCTGCGTCGCAAAGCGGCGAGCTTTGCGGTGCTGAATCGGGCAAAGTCTAACATAAAGGAAAACCCGCACACACTCAAAATGTTGCGTTGCGGTGTGTTGTTTGTCTTGTATCTTATATAAGACTTGTGTAGACGTTAAATATGGGTAATGGTAAAAAGCATACGATATGAAATCGAGCATGCCACGGCGGTTGCCACTCTATCAGCAGATCAAGGGTTTATTGATTGAGGCCTTGGAGTCCGGAGAGTGGCTGCATGATGATGTGTTGCCAAGTGAGTTTGAACTGGCGGATCGCTTCGGCGTCAGTCAGGGAACAGTCAGAAAAGCATTGGATGCGCTGGTTGGCGAGCGGGTTCTGTACCGTCGGCAGGGTAAGGGCACCTTTGTATCGCCTTACCAGGATGAGTGGGAGCGCACGGGCTTTGTCGTGCCTGGTTTTGGTGGCCGGGTGTTGATCGAGCCAGTATTGCCTGAATTGCTGACCTGTATGCGTGCCAATGCCAGTGAAGAGGTGGCGGCGGCGCTGAGATTGCGTCGTGGTGCATCGGTGATCTTTGTGAAGCGGCTGATGCGACTGAATGGCCAGGTCATGGCGATGGATGATGTGGTGCTGCCTGCTGAGCTGTTCGATGGTTTGGATAGCCGGAAGATCCGCCAGGTGGGTGGGGCGCTGTATGAACTTTATCATCGCGTGTTCGGTGTGCGGGTTGTGCGTACCACTGAGCAGATCCGGGCTGAGCCTGCTGCTGCGGATGAGGCGCGCTTGATGGGGGTGGAGCGTGGCACGCCGTTGCTGTGTGTCACCCGGGTGGCGTATGCGGCGGAGCAGCGCCCGGTCGAGTGGCGGCGCAGCTGGATGTGTACGGATAAATATGCTTATGGAAGCGAGAGTTAGTGGCTTTCGTTGATGCGACGCATCAAATATTGGCACGCTTCGGGTGAATGGGGATGGTGTTTTTTGCTAAACTTGCATAGTTTGGCCCTCATGCAAGCTGTGTTGTCAGAATGCCCACAAGGAATATCGGGCGATGTGGTTCGTGTCAGGGTTGGCGACGACGCGGTGCTGTTGCGGCGCCGTCGTTACTTAAAAAGCGGGAAGCTCGGTTCGCATCTTGCGTGCCGTTGAAAAGGGAATCAACGATGCAAAAACAAAGACCCAAGCACCTCGATCTGCCGAAGATCAGGCTGCCCATCCCGGGGATCGTGTCGATTTTGCACCGCATCAGTGGTGCCGCGATGTTCCTCGCCATTCCATTCATCATCTGTCTGCTGCAGGGCTCGCTCAGCTCTGCAGCGCAATTTGAAGCTTACAAGGCTGTGGTCGCACATCCTTTGATCAAGATCATATTGCTTGGCTTGTTGTGGGCCTTCATGCATCACGCCTGTGCTGGCGTGCGTTTCCTGATGCTGGATATGCACAAGGGGACAGAATTGCACACGGCACGGAATACCGCCAAGGCAGTCATCGTCGTCAGCCTGCTGCTGACGGTCATTGTGGGAGGCCTGCTATGGTAAATCGAGTGGTCGTCGGGGCGCATTATGGCCTGAAAGATTGGTTGGCGCAGCGCATCACCGCTGCATTGATGTTGGCTTACGTGGTGGTGCTGGTTGCGTTGTTGTTCTGCGCCAGCGGCCAGGGCTATGAGGGCTGGAAGGCCTTGTTCCAGCAGACCTGGGTGCGTGTGTTCAGCACCGTCACCATGATTGCGCTGCTCTACCATGCCTGGGTGGGCGTGCGTGACATCTGGATGGACTATGTCAAGCCCGTCTCCGTCCGCCTGACACTGCATGTGTTGACGATTTTGTGGCTGGTAGGCTGTTTCGTGTATTCCGTTAAAGTTCTGTGGGGTGTGTAATGACCGTCGCTATTCGTCAATTTGATGCTGTCATCGTTGGCGGTGGTGGTGCGGGTCTGCGTGCCGCACTGCAGCTGTCGGAAGCCGGTCTGAAGACCGTTGTTCTTTCCAAGGTGTTTCCAACCCGTTCCCACACCGTTGCCGCGCAAGGTGGTATTTCTGCAGCGCTTGGTAATGTGCAGGAGGATAAGTGGGAATGGCATATGTACGACACCGTCAAGGGTTCGGACTGGCTGGGCGACCAGGATGCCATCGAGTTCATGACGCGCAATGCCATTGATGCGGTCATCGAGCTGGAGCATTTCGGCATGCCGTTTGACCGCGTTGATTCGGGCCGTATCTACCAGCGCCCGTTTGGCGGTCATACGGCCAATTTCGGCAAAACCCCTGTGCAACGCGCCTGTGCGGCGGCTGACCGGACGGGGCATGCCATGCTGCACACCTTGTACCAGCGCAACGTGCGTGCGAAGACGCAGTTCTTTGTCGAGTGGATGGCGCTGGACCTGATCCGAGACAGCGAAGGCGATGTGGTTGGGGTGACTGCGCTCGAAATGGAAACCGGCGAGATCATGATTCTCCACGCCAAGGCCGTGCTGTTCGCAACCGGTGGTGCGGGCCGGATCTTTGCGGCGTCCACCAATGCATTCATCAACACCGGCGATGGCCTGGGCATGTGCGCACGCGCGGGCATCCCGCTGGAAGACATGGAGTTCTGGCAATTCCACCCGACCGGCGTGGCAGGTGCGGGGGTGTTGATCACCGAGGGCGTGCGTGGTGAGGGCGGTATTTTGCTGAACTCGAATGGCGAACGTTTCATGGAGCGCTATGCGCCCAATCTGAAGGATCTGGCGCCGCGTGACTTCGTTTCACGTTGCATGCAGCTGGAAGTGCTGGAAGGCCGTGGTTGTGGCAAGGAAAAAGATCACGTACTGCTGAAACTGGATCACCTGGGTCCGGACATCATCAAACAGCGCCTGCCATCGATTCGCGAGATCGCCATCAAATTTGCTGGTGTCGATCCGATCAAAGAGCCGATTCCAGTCATTCCGACCTGCCACTACCAGATGGGCGGCATCCCCACCAATTACCTGGGCGAGGTCATCGTGCCCAAGGACGGCGACCCTGAAGTCCGTGTCAATGGTTTCTACGCGGCTGGCGAGTGCGCATGTGCATCGGTTCACGGTGCAAACCGACTGGGTACCAACTCGTTGCTCGATCTGGTGGTGTTCGGTAAATCGGCGGGTAACAGCATGGTCGATTTCATCCGCAAGGAACGCACCGTGCACAAGCCGTTGCCTGCCAACGCAGCTGATTTCAGCTTGTCTCGCGTGGCTCGGGTGGACTCCCAGACCGGCGGCGAAGAAGTCTCAGTCGTGCGTACCGAGATGCAGAAGGTGGTGCAGGCGCGTGCTGGGGTGTTCCGCACCGACCAGAACCTGGCGCTGGGTGTGACCGAGATCAAGCAGGTTGCCGAGCGTGCCAAGCGCACTCAGATCAAGGACAAGAGCAAGGTATTCAACACGGCTCGTGTCGAAGCGCTGGAGCTGGAAAACCTGATCGAAGTGGCCGTGGCGACGCTGGTATCCGCTGAGGCACGTAAGGAATCGCGCGGTGCGCATGCGCATGACGATTACCCGGATCGTGATGATGCCAACTGGACCAAGCACACGCTGTATTACGCCGCAGATCGCAGCCTGACTTACAAGCCGGTTCATAACCAGCCGCTGACGGTGGAGCACATTCCGCCCATCAAACGTACGTTCTAATCGGGTCGGAAGGATAGCAAGATGAAAGTCAAATTCAGCATTTATCGTTACAACCCAGATGTCGATGCCAAGCCCTATATGCAGGACTATGACGTCGAGCTGGAGCCTTCCGACAAGAAGCTGCTGGACGCGTTGATGCGTCTCAAGAACGTGGACGATACCCTGAGCTTCCGCCGTTCATGTCGTGAGGGCGTGTGCGGTTCGGACGCCATGAACATCAATGGCAAAAATGGCCTGGCTTGTATCACCGATGTGGCGACCCTCAAGCAGCCCATCGAGTTGCGCCCGCTGCCTGGGATGCCGGTCGTCCGCGATCTGATCGTGGATATGACCCAGTTCTTCAATCAATACCATTCGATCAAACCTTACGTTCAGAATGATGAGCCAGCGCCGCAGCGCGAGCGTCTGCAGTCGCCGCAAGACCGCAAGGAGCTGGATGGCCTGTACGAGTGTATTCTGTGTGCATGCTGTTCGACCTCGTGCCCATCGTTCTGGTGGAATCCTGACAAATTCGTCGGCCCTGCCGGGTTGCTGGCGGCCTATCGCTTCATTGCCGATACGCGCGACCGTGCAACCAGTGAGCGGCTGGACAATCTGGAAGATCCATATCGTCTGTTCCGTTGCCATACCATCATGAACTGCGTGGACGTCTGCCCGAAAGAGCTGAACCCGACACGTGCGATCGGCAAGATCAAAGAGCTGATGGTCAAACGTGCAGTGTAGACAGGCCAACCGATGAGTGATCTCGATCGTATCCGTTGGCGTTCGCGGCGGGGCCTGCTTGAGCTGGATCTGATGCTGGAGAAATTCCTCGCCCAGTGGCTGGACAAGCTGTCCCCAGAGGAACTGGAATCCTATAAGGATCTCTTATTCCTGCCGGACAACGATTTATTGGATCTGGCAAATGGTATTGCCGACCACCCGGACGAACATATCCAGGCGATTCTTCAGAAGATCCGGGATTGCTGACGTCGAACAGTCAGGTGCCGGCTGCAGACCGGCACTATAACTAACCATACACCCCGACTATCGGGCCGAATGGCCCGGATGACAGGACTCTCTCTTAGGAGCTTTCCAGATGGAAAACCGTAAAATCACGCTGAGCTACAACGACGGCCAAGGCAATCAGGAATTCCCGGTGCTGCCAGGCACACTGGGGCCAGATGTTGTGGATATCCGCACTTTCTCCAAGACTGGGATGTTCACTTTTGACCCTGGTTTCCTGGCGACCGCTGCTTGCGAATCCAAGATCACTTTCATCGATGGTGATCTGGGTCAGCTGTACTACCGTGGTTACCCGATCGAGCAGCTGGCTGAGCACAGCGACTACCTGGAATCATGCTATCTTTTGTTGAATGGCGAGCTGCCGACAGCCCAGCAGAAGAGTGATTTTGATTACATGGTGTTGCGCCACACCATGCTGCATGACCAGATCCACAACTTCTTCCGTGGTTTCCGCCGCGATGCCCACCCGATGGCTGTGATGGTAGGGGTCGTGGGTGCCTTGTCCGCGTTCTATCATGATTCGCTGGACATCAACGACCCGCATCACCGCGAAGTATCAGCTTTCCGCTTGATCGCCAAGGTGCCGACCATTGCAGCTCAAGCTTACCGTTACAGCAAAGGCTTGCCGTTCTCCTATCCGAAGGCCGGCCTGAGCTACGCGGAAAACTTCCTGCACATGATGTTCTCGACACCGGTTGCCGAGTACAAGGTCAACCCAGTGTTGGCCAAGGCATTGGATCGCATCTTCATCCTGCACGCTGATCACGAGCAAAACGCCTCCACCTCGACCGTGCGTCTGGCTGGCTCGTCTGGCGCCAACCCATTTGCATGTATCGCAGCGGGCATTGCCTGCCTGTGGGGCCCGTCACACGGTGGCGCGAACGAAGCCGTGTTGAAGATGTTGGACGAAATCGGTTCGGTCGAGAACGTGCCAGCCTTCATGGAAGGCGTGAAGAACAAGACCCATAAGCTGATGGGCTTTGGTCACCGTGTATACAAGAACATGGACCCACGCGCCAAGATCATGAAGCAGACTTGCGACGAGGTGCTGAACGAGTTGGGCCTGCACAACGATCCGAAATTCAAGCTGGCCATGGAGCTGGAAAAGATCGCGCTGGAAGACCCGTACTTCATCGAGCGCAAGCTGTACCCGAACGTCGATTTCTACTCCGGCATCGTCCTGTCCGCCATCGGCATCCCGGTTGCGATGTTCACGCCGATCTTTGCATTGGCTCGCACGGTAGGCTGGATTGCACACTGGACCGAGATGATTGCCGACCCTGGCATGAAGATTGGCCGTCCTCGCCAGCTCTACACCGGTGCACAGCGCCGCGATTACGTGCAGGTTGACGCACGCCGATAATACCTGTTGTGGGGGTGGCCAAGGCCACCCCCAGCAGCATATGTCGTGAAGAGATGTCTTGTTTCAGATGAAGACGGGGCAGGCATCTCGGCCTCAGCATCAACGTGGATCGTTGGAGGAGGACATGTCGCTGTTTGTCGAAATAACCACTGATAAGCCTGTAAGGGGGCACACCGCCATGATGAAAACCATGATGAGCAATTCCTACCTGTTCGGGGGGAATGCACCATTTGTCGAAGAGCTGTATGAGTTATATCTGGCAGACCCTGGGGCCGTCACACCGGAATGGCGTGATTATTTCGACAAGCTGCAACAACTGCCCGGCGCTACCGATCGCGATATTCCACACCTGCCGATCCAGCAGTCTTTTGTCCAGCTGACCAAGACCCCGCGTTTTGCGTCCCAGCAAAGCGTAGCCTCGCAACAGGCAGCCACGCAGAAGCAGCTGCAAGTGTTGCGCCTGATCAGTGCCTACCGGATACTGGGTAACCGCCACGCCACACTCGATCCGCTCCGTCGCTCCGACACTGCTGCGATTCCTGAGCTGGACCCGGCCACCCACGGCCTGACTGCAGAAGACATGGCAGTGACCTTCGCCAGTGGCACGCTGCATGGTATTGCCAAGCAGGCGCCGCTGTCCGAGATCGTCAATGCATTGAAACAGACCTACTGCGGTAGCATTGGCCTGGAATACATGCACATCATCAATTCCGAGCAGAAGTACTGGATACAGGAACGCTTCGAGAGCGTCCGTTCCCGCCCGGAATTCGCACCCAGCAAGAAAAAGCGCGTGTTGAACAAGATCACTGCGGCTGAAACGCTGGAAAAATACCTGCACACCAAATACGTCGGCCAGAAGCGTTTCTCGCTGGAGGGCGGCGAGAGCATGATCGCTGCGATGGATGAGCTGATCCAGCGCTCAGGGGAGAAGGGTGTACAGGAGATGGTGGTCGGCATGGCCCACCGTGGCCGCCTGAACGTGCTGGTCAACACGCTGGGCAAGCTGCCGCGTGATCTGTTCTCCGAATTCGAAGGCAAATACAACGATGAGCTGGCCTCGGGCGATGTGAAATACCACATGGGCTTCTCCAGCGACATCCCGACACCGGGCGGCCCGATTCACGTCTCGCTGGCATTCAACCCCTCACACCTGGAGATCGTCAATCCTGTGGTGGAAGGCTCCGTGCGTGCGCGCCAGCAACGGCGTGGTGATCGCACGGGTGACCAGGTTCTGCCGGTGTTGTTGCATGGTGATGCAGCGTTTGCCGGTCAGGGCGTGGTCATGGAGACCCTGGCGTTGTCGCAGACCCGGGGCTATGGCACCGGTGGTACCGTTCACTTCATCATCAACAACCAGATCGGTTTCACGACCTCTGATCCGCGTGACAGCCGCTCTACGCTTTACTGTACCGACATCGCGAAGATGGTCGATGCACCGATCTTCCATGTGAATGGCGACGACCCGGAAGCCGTGGTATTCGTGGTGCAGGCTGCGCTCGATTTCCGCCAGCAATTCCACAAGGATGTCGTAATCGACATGGTGTGCTTCCGTAAGCTGGGCCATAACGAAGCGGATGATCCATTCGTGACCCAGCCGATGATGTACAAGAAAATCCAGAAGCACCCTGGTACCCGCAAGCTGTACGCGGACAAGCTGGTCAATGAGGGCATCATCAAGAGTGATGAGCCCGATAACATGATCAAGGCCTATCGCGATGCATTGGACCGTGGTGAACATGTTGAGCAGACCACCCTGTCTGACTATCAGCGCAGTTTCGCCATCGACTTCAGCGCCTTCAAGGGCACGCACTGGGCGCACCCGGTTGATACCACCGTGCCTGCGGCAGATCTGAAGCGTTTGGCTGAAAAGGTCACCTCCATCCCTGAGGGGTTCAAATTACACCCCGGCGTGGAAAAGAATGTCATCGAGGCGCGTCGTAAGATGGGCCGTGGCGAGGCGCAGCTGGACTTCGGCATGGCCGAGACCCTGGCCTATGCGTCCTTGCTGGAGAGCGGCTATGGCGTGCGTCTGTCCGGTCAGGATTGTGGCCGTGGCACCTTCACGCACCGTCATGCGGTATTGCATGACCAGAATCGCGAGCGCTGGGACCAAGGCGTCTATGTGCCATTGCGCAATCTGTCCGACAAGCAAGCCAATTTCCTGGTCATCGACTCCATTTTGTCCGAAGAGGCAGTGTTGGGCTTTGAATACGGTTATGCCTCTGCCGAGCCGAACGAATTGGTGATCTGGGAAGCGCAATTTGGCGATTTTGCCAACGGTGCCCAGGTGGTCATCGACCAGTTCATCAGCTCTGGCGAAACCAAGTGGGGCCGTTACTGTGGCCTGGTGATGAGCCTGCCGCACGGTTACGATGGCCAAGGGCCCGAGCACTCATCCTGCCGCGTCGAGCGTTACCTGCAGCTGTGTGCTGAGCACAATATGCAGGTGGTGATGCCGACGACTGCAGCACAGTGGTTCCACGTATTGCGCCGTCAGATGATGCGCGCTTATCGTAAGCCGCTGATCGTGCCGTTGTCCAAGCGTCTGCTGAAAGCCAAGGAAGCGATGTCCGACCTGTCCGAGCTGAGCGGTGGCGCATTCCGCCCTGTGATCGGTGAAGTCGATGCCGCCATCGATGCCAAGAAGGTCAAGCGCGTCGTGGTGTGCTCCGGTCAGGTCTATTACGATCTGGTCAATGCCCGCAAGGAGCGCAAGGTCAGTGATGTGGCTATCGTCCGTCTGGAGCAGCTGTACCCCTTCCCGACCGAGATTTTTGCAGAGGAATTGGCCAAATTCACCGCTGCCAAGGAAGTGGTGTGGGTTCAGGAAGAGCCACGCAATCAAGGTGCTTGGCTGTCGATCCGTCACCGCCTGGAAGCGGCGCTGGGCTCGAAACAGACTCTGACTTTCGCGGGTCGTCCTTCCAGCGCGTCGCCTGCCGTGGGTTACATGAGCAAGCACGTCGCCCAGCTGAAGGCCTTCCTCGAAGAAGCGATTGTCATCAAGAAGTGATCCACCAAGTGTTGAGGCGGGCAGCCTGCCAGGGCTGCCTGCGACAAGAAACAAGAATCGGAGAAAACGATGCTGATTGAAGTGAAAGTTCCGCAATTGCCGGAGTCCGTCGCTGAGGCTGTGCTGGTCGCTTGGCACAAAAAGGAAGGCGAATATGTTGAGCGTGATGAAAACCTGATCGATCTGGAAACCGACAAGGTCGTGCTCGAATTGCCGGCTCCGCAAGCGGGTGTGTTGGTGAAGATCATCAAACAAGGTGGTGACACCGCAATCAGCAATGAAATCATTGCGCAGATCGACACCGAAGCCAAGGCTGGCGCCGTTGCCCCAGCGGCAGCGCCCAAGGCGGCAGAAGCGCCGGCAGCCGGCGCGGCAGTGATGCCTGCGGCCCGTAAGCTGGCTGACGAAAACAACGTTGACACCGGCAAGGTGGAAGGCACAGGCCGTGGTGGCCGCGTGACCAAGGAAGATGTCTCCGCCGCCATCAGCGCGCCCAAGGCTGCACCACAAGCCGCAGCCAAGGCCGCTGCTGCGCCGTTGCCCGCCGCGCCTGCGGTGGCCATGGCACTGGGCGACCGCCCTGAGCAACGCGTGCCGATGTCACGCCTGCGTGCACGCGTGGCTGAGCGCCTGGTTCAGTCGCAACAGACCAACGCCATCCTGACCACGTTCAATGAAGTGAACATGGCACCGGTCATGGAGCTGCGTGGCAGGTACAAAGACCGCTTCGAAAAAGAGCATGGCATCAAGCTCGGCTTCATGGGCTTCTTTGTCAAGGCAGCGGTGCATGCCTTGAAGAAGTATCCGATCGTCAATGCATCGGTTGATGGCAACGACATCGTTTACCACGGCTATTTCGATATCGGCGTGGCTGTGGGCAGCCCGCGTGGTCTGGTAGTGCCCATCATCCGTAACGCGGACCAGCTGAGCCTGGCTGAAATCGAAAAACAGATCGCGGATTTCGGCAAGCGTGCGCAAGAAGGCAAGCTGGGGATTGAAGAGCTGACTGGTGGCACCTACACCATCTCCAATGGCGGCACCTTTGGTTCGATGATGTCCACCCCGATCATCAACCCCCCGCAATCGGCCATTCTGGGTATGCATGCAACCAAGGAACGTGCCGTGGTGGAAAACGGACAAGTCGTCGTTCGCCCAATGATGTACCTGGCTCAATCCTACGACCACCGCATCATCGATGGACGTGAAGCGGTATTGAGCCTGGTGGCGATCAAGGAAGCGATCGAAGACCCAGCCCGTCTGTTGCTGGATCTGTAACAGCGGTATCATCCGGGCCGACGTTTGCACCTCATGGGTGGCGACGTCGGCCAATCCATTGATACAGCGTACATTGCATCTGGCAGCATGCCGGATGCCAGTTCGACATATTAGGAATGATCCATGTCCAAATCATTTGACGTCGTGGTAATTGGTGCCGGCCCAGGCGGCTATGTGGCGGCGATCCGTGCAGCGCAGCTGGGTTTCTCGGTGGCGTGCATCGATGAAAACAAGAATGCCGATGGCAAACCTGCCTTGGGCGGTACCTGCCTCAACGTCGGTTGCATCCCATCCAAGGCATTGCTGGAGTCCTCCGAGCAATTCCACAAGATCCAGCATGAAGCTGCCATTCACGGCATCAGCGTGACCGGTGCCAAGGTCGATGTGGCCAAGATGCTGGAGCGCAAGCAGAAGATCGTCAATCAGTTCACTACGGGTATCGGGCTGTTGTTCAAAAAGAACAAGGTCACCAGCCTGCACGGCCACGGCAAGATCCTCAAGCGCGAAAATGAGAAGTGGCTGGTTGAGGTGGGTGGTGATGCGTCCGAGGTGGTTGAAGCCAAGCATGTCATCATCGCTACCGGCTCGACCCCGCGTTATATCCCTGGCATCGAAGTCGATAACGTCGATGTGTTGGATAACGTCGGCGCCTTGTCATTGTCCGCAGTGCCCAAGCGCCTGGGTGTGATTGGCGCAGGGGTGATCGGCCTGGAGATGGGCAGTGTCTGGAAGCGCCTGGGCGCAGAAGTGACAGTGCTTGAAGCCATGCCTTCATTCCTGGCGGCGGCGGATGAAGAAGTGTCCAAGCTGGCGTTACGCTTGTTCACCAAAGAGCAGGGCCTGAATATCCAGACCGGCGTCAAGATTACCGAAACCAAGAAGGTCAAGAAGGTCATTCAGATCAAATACACCGACAGCGCTGGCGCCGAACAGCTGTTGGAAGTGGACAAATTGATCGTGGCAGTAGGTCGTGTGCCCAATACCAACGGCATCGCTGCGCCTGAGGTTGGCCTGCGCATCGACCAGCGCGGCTTTGTTGAAGTGGATGACCATTGCCATGCCGGTCTGCCCGGAATCTGGGCAATCGGTGATGTGGTACGTGGCCCGATGCTGGCGCACAAGGCCTCGGAGGAGGGCGTGGCGGTTGCCGAGCGTATTGCTGGGCAGAAGCCTCATCTCGACTTCAACTGCATTCCATGGGTGATCTACACCGCGCCGGAAATCGCCTGGGTCGGCAAGACCGAGCAACAGTTGAAAGCCGAAGGGGTTGCCTACAAGAAAGGCAGCTTCCCGTTCGCCGCAAATGGCCGTGCGCACAGCCTCAATGCCGCGCAGGGCTTCGTCAAGATGCTGGCGGATGCCAACACGGATCGCATTCTGGGCGTCCACATCATTGGGCCGATGGCCGGTGAGTTGATCTCAGAAGCAGTCGTGGCCATGGAATTCCATGCCAGCAGCGAAGATATCGCCCGCATCGTCCATGCTCACCCGAGCCTGGCCGAAGTCATGCACGAAGCGGCACTGGGTTGCGACAAGCGCGCCATCCACAACTAAATACATGCCCGGGGGCCAAGCGCCCCGGGCTGAATCCTCACTCCTTCCAAGAAAAGGATTAAGCAATGAACCTGCACGAGTATCAAGCGAAGGAACTGCTGGCCAAATATGGCTTGCCGGTTCAACAGGGCATTCTGGCCAACACGCCGGAAGAGGCCGCCAATGCCTTCCGTGGGCTGGCTGGCAAATTTGCCGTCATCAAGGCGCAAGTCCATGCCGGTGGCCGTGGCAAAGCAGGTGGTGTGAAAGTGGTCAAGTCCGCTGATGAGGCGGCAGAAGTGGCCAAAAACCTGCTGGGCACCCGTCTGGTGACCTATCAGACAGACGCCAATGGCCAACCCGTTCACAGCGTGCTGGTTTGCGAAGACATGTACCCCGTTCAGCGTGAGCTGTATCTGGGTGCCGTGGTGGATCGCTCCACCCGCCGCGTGACCTTCATGGCATCCACCGAAGGCGGCGTGGAAATTGAGGAAGTGGCACACAACACTCCGGAAAAGATCCTGAAAGTGACCGTTGATCCGCTGGTGGGCCTGCTGCCGTTCCAGGCGCGTGAGGTGGGTTTCCAGCTGGGCTTGAACGATGAACAGATCAAGCAATTCACCAAACTGATGATGGGCGCTTACAAGGCATTCGTCGAAAACGACTTTGCCCTGTTCGAAATCAACCCCTTGGCGATTCGTGGCGATGGCAGCCTGTGCTGCGTCGATGCCAAGATCGGCATCGATTCCAACGCCATGTTCCGTCAGCCTGCACTGGCTGCAGCACGCGACAAGTCGCAAGAGAACGAACGCGAACTGAAGGCTTCCGAATTCGACCTGAACTACGTCGCACTGGAAGGCAATATCGGCTGCATGGTGAATGGCGCTGGCCTGGCCATGGCCACCATGGACATCATCAAGTTGTACGGCGGCCAGCCTGCCAACTTCCTGGATGTTGGCGGTGGCGCGACCAAAGAGCGCGTGATCGAAGCGTTCAAGCTGATTCTGGCTGATCCGTCCGTTCAGGGCGTGCTGATCAACATCTTCGGCGGAATCGTGCGTTGCGACATGATCGCCGAGGCCATCATCGCTGCCGTCAAGGAAGTGAATGTGACCGTGCCAGTGGTGGTTCGTCTGGAAGGCAACAACGCCGAGCTGGGCGCGAAGATCCTGTCCGACTCCGGCCTGACGCTGATTCCTGCGCAAGGCCTGGCAGATGCCGCGCAGAAGATCGTTGCTGCCGTCAAAGCAGCTTAATCCACCAGCACACTAGGAGTTCGAAATGAGCGTATTGGTCAATAAAGATACGAAAGTGCTGGTGCAAGGTTTCACCGGCAAAAATGGCACGTTCCACTCGGAACAGGCGCTGGCCTATGGCACCAAGGTCGTTGGTGGCGTGACACCGGGCAAGGGTGGCACAACCCACCTGAACCTGCCCGTGTTCAACACCATGAAGGAAGCCGTGCGTGAAACCCAAGCCGATGCATCGGTGATCTACGTACCAGCACCGTTCGTGCTGGATTCGATCATTGAAGCGGTTGATGCTGGCGTGAAGCTGATCGTGACCATCACCGAAGGCGTACCGACTCTGGATATGCTGAAGGTGAAGCGTTATGTCGAGGCCAGCGGTTCCCGCCTGATCGGCCCGAACTGCCCAGGCATCATCACCCCAGGTGAGTGCAAGATCGGCATCATGCCTGGCCACATCCACAAACCTGGCCGCATTGGTATCGTATCGCGCTCCGGCACCCTGACCTATGAGGCGGTTGCACAGACCACCGCTGCAGGCCTGGGCCAATCCACATGTATCGGTATCGGTGGTGACCCGATTCCCGGCACCAGCCACATCGATGCACTGAAGCTGTTCCAGGACGATCCGCAGACCGAAGCCATCATCATGATCGGTGAAATTGGTGGCACCGCCGAGGAAGAAGCGGCTGAATACGCCAAGGCACACGTCACCAAGCCGATCGTAGGCTATATCGCTGGTGTGACCGCGCCGAAGGGCAAGCGTATGGGCCATGCTGGTGCGATCATCTCCGGCGGCAAGGGGACAGCGGAAGAGAAGTTTGCGGCCTTTGAAAAGGCCGGTATTGCTTACACCCGCAGCCCAGCCGAGCTTGGTTCGACCATGGTCAAACTGCTGCAGGAAAAAGGCATGCTGTAAGCCTGTGCGTCATAGCCTGTCATCAGGTTGACGCTCGAAATGCCCAAGGCAGAACGATGCCAGTCAGCTCAAGCTGACTGGCATTTTCTTTTGGTGCATTCCTGAAAACATGTTGCTTGTCATGTTAAGCAGGCGGCGGTTTTCAATGAAAAACACATCGGATAGTCTTGGCAGGCCAGTGTAAATGACCTTCCTGGTTTTGACGGGCTGGGGTAAAAAGGGGAGAAGATTCCCCCCTTTCATCTGCCATGGTCTGGGTACCGTTGGTGTGGTTTGGGTGACCCTTCCTGCTGGCTGTTGTGCAAATCTTGATCGATTTGCCTGGGGGCGTGGACAGGGGGCCTTCCCAATTCAGGTGGTTTCGTCTCGGATGTCTGACGTAGGGCCATTGACCTTGACTGAGGCGATACCGGTTTCTCGGCTGGCTTCGGTCGTGTAGTTTTCGCTTCGCCCGATGATCTCACCATTGCCAGCTTTCAAAACAAAGGAGTAGGGCTGCGCTGCCGTCGATTGCTTGCGCTGGTAACGGCCATCGTCGGGGCTGTTGATTTGGCAGGAGGCAATGCCTTTCAGTGCGCCTTGTTTGCTGGCGTAGTTCTCGCTTGTCAGGATGACGTGGTTGTTGTCGGCACGGAGTACGAAGTGGTATGGCTGAGCGGCGTTGGATTGCTTGATGATGTAGTGGCCCGGCATTTAAAACTCCTCGTCTGAAAAGTGAAAGCAGCTGACCCGCCCCTGATAGGAGGCATGGCAGAAGATCTTTCCTGGTTGGGAAAATTCAAGAGGTAGGAGGAAAATTTTTCAGCGAATGGGCTGCGTCCGGACAGTCTGCCTCGATGATCGCCGTGGTGCTTGAGCCCAGACGGGCCAAGCGTTGGGGCTCTGGCGTGGGTGTGGGGTGATGTTATCTGCTCTGGGCGGCGAAAAGATTGCCTGGGGAAAGGGAGAGGTCCGAAAGGCAATAAAAAAGCCGCGATTTATCGCGGCTTTTTGAAATCTTGGTGCCCAGGAGAGGACTCGAACCTCCACGGAGTTACCCGCTAGTACCTGAAACTAGTGCGTCTACCAATTCCGCCACCTGGGCATTTCAGGGTTTTCATTATACAGTCAAACAGTGCACATCAAACAAGCATCTTGTGTTGGTGCCCAGGAGAGGACTCGAACCTCCACGGAGTTACCCGCTAGTACCTGAAACTAGTGCGTCTACCAATTCCGCCACCTGGGCCTGTATAATCTCTTTTGCGCAACGCATTGTTACTGCAGTGCGGCTCAAGAGACTGCGCATTATATAGAGGACTTTCGATTTGTCAAACAAAAAAAGCAAGAAAACAGAAAAAATTAGCCAATCGGCCTTAAAAGGTAAGAAAAACAAGCACAAGAAAAACAGCCTGAGGCTTGCAGATCCTTTCCTTGCGCGCGAAAAAGCGAATTATCCCAACCCGCTCCCTAGCCGTGAATTCATCATCCAGCTACTGACCGATAAAGGTGTGCCTGTCTATGCGGACAGCCTGGCAGATTGGCTGGATATCCTGCCTGATGAGCTCCCCTTGTTTGAGCGCCGCCTGCGCGCCATGGAGCGTGATGGCGAAATCATGTTGAATCGCAAAGGTGCGATCTGTATTCCCGAGAAGCTCGATTTGATCAAGGGGCGGGTGCAGGGGCATAAAGATGGTTATGGTTTCCTGATTCCGGACGATGGCAGCGAAGACTTGTTTCTTGGCCCCAAGGAAATGCATAAGGTATTGCATGGTGACCGGGTATTGGTCAAAGAAGTCGGTAAGGATTTCAAAGGCCGTCGCGAGGGGCGGATCGTTGAGGTGATCGAGCGTCGTCATACCAGATTGGTGGGGCGGTTGTTCAATCAACGCGGTGTGTTGTTCGTGGTGGCGGAGGACAAGCGCATCAGCCAGGATATTCTGGTGGCGCCGCAGGATGTAGGGGAGGCTCAGTCTGGGCAGGTGGTGATGGTGGAGCTGATTGCCCAGCCGGACAAATATGCCCAGCCGCAGGGGCGGGTGGTCGAGATTCTGGGTAATTATGGTGATGCGGGGATGGAGATCGAGATTGCATTGCGCAAACATGATCTGCCATTCGAGTTTTCACCTGAGGCCGAGGCGCAGGCCAAGAAGACGCCCAAAAAAGTACGGAAGCTGGACTGGAAGCCAGAGGAGGGGCTCAAGCGGGAGGATCTGCGCGAGCTGCCGCTGGTGACCATTGATGGTGAGACGGCGCGTGATTTTGATGATGCTGTCTACTGTGAGCCTGCTGGTAAGGGATGGCGGCTGGTGGTGGCGATTGCGGACGTCAGCTATTACGTGCGCCCAGGTGATGCTTTGGATACCACCTCGCGCGAGCGCGGCAATTCCGTCTACTTCCCACGGCGGGTGATTCCGATGCTGCCTGAGCAATTGTCGAATGGCATTTGTTCGTTGAATCCAGATGTCGAGCGTATGTGCATGGTGTGTGACATGAATATTTCGGCTCGGGGCGAGATCAAGCAATACCGGTTTTTTCCGGCGGTGATGCACTCCAAGGCGCGGTTGACCTACACCAAGGTGTGGGACATGCTGAGCGAGCCCGGTAGCCCCTTGCGTGAAGAATATGCGGCTGTGCTGCCGCATGTCGAGCATCTGTACAAATTGTTCCAGATCTTGTTGGCTGCGCGTCATCGGCGGGGCGCGATTGATTTTGAAACGGTCGAGACGCAGATGATCTTCAATGATCAGGGCAAGATCGATCGTATTGTGCCGGTCACCCGCAATGATGCGCATCGTCTGATCGAGGAGTGCATGCTGGCGGCCAATGTGTGCGCCTCTGACTTTCTGCAGCAGCATGAGCATCCGGCGTTATACCGCATCCACGAGGGCCCCACGCAGGAGAAGCTGGAGAATCTGCGTTCCTTCCTGAAGGAGTTTGCGCTGACCTTGCCAGGCGGGGAAGATCCGCATGCCAAGGATTACGCGCAATTGCTGGAGAAGGTGAAGCAGCGGCCCGAGGCGGCGCTGTTGCAGACAGCCATGCTGCGATCATTGCAGCAAGCGGTGTACAGCCCGGACAATGTCGGCCACTTTGGCCTGGCCTATGACGGCTATACACATTTCACCTCCCCGATCCGCCGGTATCCTGACTTGTTGGTGCATCGCGCCATCAAGGCGGTGCTGCGTAAGGATGCCTACAAACCTGGCGGCAAGTGGGCAGAGCTGGGGCAGCATTGCTCGATGACGGAGCGTCGTGCAGATGAGGCAACACGCGATGTCGAAAACTGGCTGAAATGTTTCTACATGAAAGACCGGGTGGGTGAATGCTTTACCGGTACCGTGAGTGCAGCCACCAGCTTTGGGATCTTCGTGTTGCTGGACGAGGTGTATGTTGAGGGTCTGGTGCACATCTCTGAGCTGGGCAGTGACTATTTCCGTTTCGATCAGGCCCTGCATTGTCTGATCGGTGAGCGAACCGGCGAGCGCTATCGGCTGGGGGATCGTGTACGGATCAAGGTCGTCCGTGTGGATCTGGAGACCAGCAAGATCGATTTTGTGCTGGTCGATGCTGAGCCGGAGGCTGAAGCGGCACCCTCTGTGGAGGCGGCAGCCAAGCCTGCCCGGGTGCGGAAAAGTAGGAAAGCCGCTTCTTGACCATGGTGTGATGGCCAGGGGCCGCTGCTGAGCGGTGTTCTAATGAGCGAGTGCCACGTGAGCTGTGGCCTCGCTTTTTTATTTGCCTGATTCATACACAGTTGGCGTGGGCGGCTATGTGGAGGGCTTGTGGATGAGTGGCTTAAATCCTTGTCTGGAAGCGGGTTTCCGGTGCTGCCTAATTTTTCGGCATTGGCCGGTTGTGTGATGGCAAGGTGCTATGAGCGGGTTTCATACACAGTTTGGGTGGAGTGTGGTGTGGGTGGGCTGTGGATAGCGGTGCCAGGCCACTGAGTAGACTGCGCTTTTCTGCTTTGCTCAAAAGGTGGGCAGCGGCTGAAAATGCCGTGCAGGGCTGATCTGGCATGATTCACAGCTTGCGTGGAGGGTGGTGTGGGTGGGCTGTGGATAGGTAGGGCAGTGCGCTGTTTTCGTGGGTGAAATTCGAGCTGATTAAAATTTAAGCAGTTGGGGTGGATGGTGTGATGAGGTCGGTATGTCCTGTGATATCCAATCTCCATGCGGGTTGCCGTGTGGGAAACCCACATCTTGGGTGGAGGGTGTTGTGAGAACACTGTGGAAAACCATGCTAAGCCGCTGAGTGGAATCGTAAAAAGCGGGCTGCCTAAAATTTGTGCAGGCGCGAGAGTCGCCCAGATGGCGGGCTGTTGCTGTTCAGCAGCAGGTCTTTCATTCACAATTGGCGTTGACGGCCCTGTGAAAGGCGTGTGGATAAGCCACCTATCTTGTTTTGCCATCAGGGCTTTTTGACTGCTGATCAAAAAATGAGCGGATGTACCTATATGCATGTGGTTGATTCATCTTCGGCCTCAACCGGTCTGCCTTTGTTTGAATGCTGCCACCGTGCGTTGGTCGAGGCTGATGTGCCACGAAAGATCGAGCAGGTTCAGGCGCTGTGGGCGGCATGGCAGGCTGGGCAGTGCGTGTTGGATTGGCAAACGGAGGCGGTGCCTATGCCAGTACCGGGCAGGCCGGCCAAGCCGGTGCTGGTTGACCCACAGCAGGTGCCCAGGCGGCGTATTGGGACGCCAGCGGGCAAGGTGGCCTTGATCCATGCGATTGCACATATCGAATTCAATGCCATCAATCTGGCATTGGATGCAGTGTATCGGTTCCGGGGGCTGCCCTTGGATTATTACCGCGATTGGCTGCAGGTGGCGGCAGAGGAGGCCTATCACTTCCAGTTGCTCAACGACCGGTTGGCGGTGTTGGGCGCGGCCTATGGCGATGAGGCTGCCCACAATGGGCTGTGGAATATGGCGATTCAGACCGATCATGATGTGTTGGTACGTATGGCCCTGGTGCCACGGATTCTGGAGGCACGGGGGCTGGATGTGACCCCGGGCATTCAGCTACGGTTGCGACAGCATGGCGATACGGTCACGGCGGATCTGCTGGATATCATCCTGCGTGATGAAATCGGCCATGTGGCCATTGGCAATCGCTGGTATCGCCATGTCTGTGACGAGCGTGGGCTTGACCCGGTCGAGACATTCAAGCGGCTGTACCATGAGCATGGCTCACCGATGATTGCGGCATCGATGAATCGGTCGGCACGTAAGCAAGCTGGTTTTGACGAGGTGGAACTGGCGTTGCTGGCATCCCTGAGCATCGAGCCCCCACCCGCAACGCCGAAAGCGCTCGGTCAGGCTGGCCTGCGCTGAAGCATGAAGATTCCCTATCTTGTATCAATAGATCAACCATGGAGTGTCATGAATAAACGATCCATCCCCCGATGGTGCCGTACCGTGTTGGCTGCGTGGGCCTGCACTGGCGCAACTTGGGCTTATGCGTCACAAGCACCGTTGCAGTTCGAGCCTTGTCGGATTGACGATATACCTGGCGCGGTGCAGTGCGCGAAGCTGGATGTGCCGTTGGCGGTGGGTGACCACCGCCAGGTCAGTGTGCAGATCGTGCGTCTGCCAGCGTTGACCCGCCAACCTGCGCCAGACCCGGTATTGTTGCTGGCCGGCGGGCCAGGGCAGGCGGCCAGTGCCCTGGGGCGGCTGGCCCAGGCGCTGGGGGCGGTGCGACGTGAGCGGGATCTGCTGTTGGTGGACCAGCGAGGAACAGGGCGTAGCCAGCCACTGGACTGCAAATTGCCTGCTGATGCAGATCCGCTGTCCGATTTGCTCAAGGACAAGCTTTTGCCTGATGAGGTACTGTCATGTTTTGCCTCATTACGTGAGCAAGCAGCCCATTACACCACGCACGACTATATCCGCGACCTGGAGGCGGTGCGGGCACGGTTGGGCATTGAGCAATTCAACCTGTGGGGGGGCTCGTATGGCACGCGGGTGGTGCAAGAGTATCTCCGCCTGCATCCAGAGCGGGTCCGCACAGCGGTGATGGATGGCGTGGTGTCGTCCACGACTCGGCTGACTGCTGATATCGCTGCCAACAACGATGCACGGCTACATGCTGTCGTGGTGGCCTGCCAACAGTCTTCAAGCTGCCATGCCGCCTACCCAAAATTGCAGCAGATCGTCGAACAATTGCCGCGCCAGCTACAGCAAAAGCCCATCGCGGTCGATCTGCCGCATCCGCTTACCGGTGTGCAGCTCAAGGGGCAATTCAGCGACATTAGTCTGGCGTCCACTTTGGGGGTGATGTTGTATCAACCCGAGATGCAAGCGCTGGTGCCGCGTTTGTTGTATCAGGTCAGCCAGGGTGAGGTGAGGCCGCTGCTGGCAGCCTACAGCCAGGTGATGCTAGTGCTTGGTGAGCAGATGAACGATGTCCTGTATTTTGCCGTTGCATGTGCCGAAGATGCTGAGGTGCCCACTTTGCCCGCCGCAGGCGTGTTCGTCTCTGTCCAGAAAATGGCGCGTGAGGTGTGTGCTGCCTGGGGGTTGCCTGGTAAGCCGTTGCCAGGGCCGGTCAAATCCAATGTGCCGACGCTGCTGCTGTCGGGGGGGCTTGACCCGGTCACGCCGCCACGACTCGCCAATCAAGTGGCGACAGGTTTGGCCAATCGATTACACCTGCAAGCACCGCAGTTGGGTCATGTCATCAGCCACTACCGTTGCGTGCCCAAGGTGATCCACGAGTTCATCCAAGATGCCAAGGCTGGTGCGGAGGCGAAATCCTGCGATCTGAAGCTGAGGGCTATGCCTGCGCTGCCTTTCTATGTTACTGACAAGGAGGCGCGGCCATGATCGAGGTGGTGTCGATCGGGAAGCGATTCCGGGCGCGGGATGGGCGCTGGATTCGTCGGTGGCGCGAGGTGACAGCTTTGCATGAGGTCAGTTTCACCGCGCAGCCAGGGCAGATCACCGGCTTGCTAGGCCCTAATGGTGCGGGCAAGACCACGTTGCTGCGGATCATTGCTGGCGTGCTGCAGGCTGATCAAGGGCAGATCCTGGTGGATGGGGTGGCCATTCAGCAGGATTTGCTGCGGTTGCGATCCGCCATGGGTGTGCTGGGTGATGCCAAGGGCCTGTACCAGCGGCTGACGGCGCGTGAGAACATCCGCTATTTCGGGCAGCTGCATGGTGTGCCTGCCAAGCTGCTGGCGCAGCGTATCGACCAGCTGATCGACCAATTGGGTATGGCAGGGATTGCAGACCGACCGACCGCTGGCTTTTCCCAAGGGGAGAGGATGAAGACGGCCATCGCCCGCATTCTGGTGCACGATCCACGAATCGTCTTGCTGGATGAGCCCACCAATGGGCTGGATATCCTGGCTACCCGCTCCATGCGAGATGTGATCCGTGGCTTGAAGGCTGCTGGCAAGACGGTGCTGTTTTCCAGTCATGTGATGCAAGAGGTGGGTGAATTGTGTGATGAAGTGGTGATCGTCAATCGCGGCACGGTGGCTGCTGTCGGCTCACCACAGGCGATTCTGGCGCAATCGGGTCAAGCCTCGCTGGAGGATGCGTTTGTGCATGTGCTGGGCTCTGCAGAGGGGTTGTTTACATGAGTGGTCAAATAGCAGCCATTTTCAGGAAAGAATTGCTGGACATTGTCCGCGACCGCAAGTCGTTGATGATGTTGGTCATGGTGATCTTGCTGTCCGGGCCATTGGTGCTGGGCATCCTGTTTACCATGATCAATCTGTCACTGGAGCGGCAAAGTACCATCAGCATTGCTGTGGTGAATCCGCAAGCAGCGCCTGATTTGACCGTATTTCTGAAGCGACAAGGCGTGACGGTGGACACCGCGCCGGCGGATTTCATGACGCAACAGAAGGCGGGCAAGCTGCCGATTGTGTTGGAGATCCCGCCTGACTTCGCGGCCCTATTTGCTACCGGGCAGCCCGCACCGATCCGGTTGATAGCCGATTACTCTGACCATGGGAACAGCAGTCGTTTGATGACGCTGCAACAGCTGTTGAACCAGTACCAACAGCAAGTCACCACCGCGCGCATGGTGTTGCAGGGGGTGTCCCCGGCGTTGGCATGGCCGATTGTGATCCAGCAGATCGACCTGGCCACCCCACAGCAGAGTGGCTCCGGGATATTGTCAGTGTTGGCGTTCTATGCACTATATGGCCTGTTTTTCTGCGCCATGGGGGCCGCATTGGACGCCACCGCTGGCGAGCGTGAGCGGTTGTCGCTGGAGCCCCTGCTCGGGAACCCGATCCGACCGCTGCAGATCGCCATCGGCAAATGGTTGGCGGTGGGCACGGTCAATGTGGTGGTTGCCTGCGCATCCCTGCTGGGTTATATGATTACCTTGAAACTGGCACCCTTGCCCAATGTCGGCATCCCGTTCCTGTTCGATTGGCGGGAGTTCGGCGGATTCCTGCTGGTGCTGGCGCCCTTTGCATTGTTTGTGGCCGCCACCTTGCTGGCATTCGGCGCATTGGGCAAATCGGTGAAAGAGTCGCAAACGGCCATGTCGCTCGCGATTGCCGTGGTTGCGTTGCTGCCATTGCTCAATATGTTTGCCAAGGAAAAGCTGCCAGACTGGATGACCTGGGTGCCGGTGAATGGTCAGTATTACGCGCTGGAAAAGCTGTTGCGCGGCGAAATGCTGACCTTTGCCCAATGGCTGCCGCTGTATGTGGTTCCCTTGAGTGGTGCGGCGCTGATGGTCTGGCTGTTGTCCCGGCAACTGGGCTCAGAAAAACTGTTGGCCGGATAGGGGTGGAGCGCAGCCGCGGCAGATCATGAAATCTGGCTTGCAGAACCTGGGCGCGCTGATCGGTGGCTGTGATAGACTGGCAATCTTTTTTCGGTTTTTGATGAAACACGGCAAATTTGTTGCTGCATGGTGCTCGTCATGCTCCCGGCGACGGCGTGTGGCAGGCAGCTGGCAACAAGGTGGCTGCCCAGTCGGATTGGGTGGCAAGGTCTGGCCGTGTGCATCGCTTCAGGAGAGGCAGCATGTCTGGTAGTCACTTCGGTTTGTTGTTCACGGTCACCTCATTTGGCGAATCGCACGGGCCCGGCATTGGGTGCGTGGTGGATGGCTGCCCGCCAGGCCTCGCCCTGACCGAAGCGGACATCCAGGCCGAACTGGATCGCCGTAAGCCCGGTACCTCGCGCCATGTCACACAACGCAAGGAGCCGGATACCGTCGAGATCCTCTCCGGGGTGTTCGAAGGCAAGACCACCGGCACGCCGATCGCCATGTTGATCCGCAATACCGACCAGCGCAGCCAGGACTACGGCAAGATCGTCGAGACCTTCCGTCCTGGCCACGCTGATTACACCTACTGGCATAAGTATGGGACCCGTGACTATCGCGGCGGTGGGCGCTCCAGCGCACGGGAAACTGCCGTGCGCGTGGCGGCAGGGGCCATTGCCAAAAAATGGCTGCACGAACGCTATGGCGTCGTGATCCGTGGCTACATGAGCCAGTTGGGTGCCATCAAGATCCCGTTCCAGTCCTGGGATGCGGTTGCACAGAATCCGTTTTTCGCCCCCAATCTGGACATCGTCCCTGAGCTGGAAAGCTATATGGACACCATCCGCGCCGAGCGTGACTCCATCGGTGCTCGTATCGACGTGGTGGCGGAGCAGGTGCCAGTGGGCTGGGGCGAGCCGGTATTCGACCGGCTGGACGCCGACATTGCTTATGCCATGATGAGCATCAATGCCGTCAAAGGCGTTGAGATTGGTGCTGGGTTCGCCAGCGTGGCCCAGCGCGGCTCTGAACATAGTGACGAGCTGACCCCGCAGGGCTTTGCCAGCAACCACGCCGGTGGCGTGCTGGGGGGTATCTCCAGCGGGCAGGCCATCCATGTCAGCCTGGCTGTCAAGCCAACCTCCAGCATCCCACAAGAGCGCCGCTCCATCGATAAGGCGGGCAACCCTGTGGTGATGCAGACCACGGGTCGGCATGATCCTTGCGTCGGCATCCGCGCCACTCCGATCGCCGAAGCGATGCTGGCCCTGGTGCTGATGGACCATGCTTTGCGGCATCGCGCCCAATGCGGTGATGTCCGGGTCGAAACCCCGGTGATTCCTGGGCATATCGACTGAGCTGCTCTTTACCACATACCCAAACAAATGGGGCCACAAAGGCCCCATTGTCATTGATGAGTCAGCTACATCACATCAGTCTGCAGTTTCGTGCAAGGCAGTACCGGTTTGCTGGTTGAATCGGCGATAACCGCTGGAGGCGCTCAGTACATATACTTCCGTGGTGTTGGTGCCGGTCATGGACTTCTTCACTGCCATGATGTCACCATTGGCCAGTACATTGAAGACAAAATTGCTGCCTGTTTCATGTAGTGCGGTACCAGTCTGCAATTTGAATCTTCTATAGTTGGAGCCGGCATCCAGAATATGCACCTCTGTTGATCCTGTGCCGGTCTGGCTCTTCTTGATGGCCATCACATCGCGATTGGGGAGCACCGCAAAGTCGAAATTGTCACCAGTTTCGTGTAAGGCGGTGCCTGTCTGCAAATTGAATGATCTGTAGCCTGTTCTTGCATTTAAGATGTGAATCTCTGTAGAGCGAGTACCGGTATCGCTCTTTTTGATGGCAACGATGTCAGAATTAGGCAATACCCCAAAAGCAAAATTGGTACCCGTTTCGTGCAATGCGGTTCCAGTTTGCAAATTGAATTGCTGATAACCGGACTGAGCATCTAAGATATGGATCTCTGTTGAGTTGGTTCCGGTTCGCGTCTTTTTAATCGCAACCAGATCGCGATCCAGCAGGGCACCAAATTCAAAATAGGTGCTGGCAACCATTGGAGCGGCTTTTACTGCGGATTCTGAATGGTTGGCATCTGCGGCAAATACAGTCTGACCAACAGAGAAGGCTAATGCAATGGATAGTAGCAGAGTTTTCATTTGATACTCCTGGTATTTTTGGAGAGAAAAAATAATTCTTTTTTTGCTTTAATTTGGTGCGATTGAATGTTGTATTTATTTAAAATCACCACCAAATACATGGTTTATTGTAAATGTGGGTATATTAAAAATATATAATTGTGCTATTTGGTTATTACGCTGATTTTGAAGGTGTGATGAAGGTTGGTCGCCTCTCATTAGCCAGGAAAGAAGCTCAGGGTCTGCATGGCCGTGGAGCGGATGGATCTGTATAGGTACGGATCTGATCTGGCCGGCTGGTACCTACAGAGTGGGAGCTACCAGGTTGAAGTCCGAACTCCCACACATGATCAGCTCCTATGTCATCACAAAGGTGGTGAGCCAACGGTAGTGCCTTTAGCCTGCGCAATCGTCTGGGGTGGAGTACCTAACGGGCTATCTCTACTTTGACATCCCGGCTTGTGCTACGACCGTGGTCGTCCACCGCCAATAGTCCGTACCACCCACCTTGTTCGGGTCGCCAGGGCAGGGCTTGGCCGACAGGGGCTTTGCCGATGAAGCTTTGATTGGCAAACCAGTAGAGTTCCTTTACGCCCGCCGCAGTGGTGGCCTGCAAGGCAATGCGTTGCTCTGCTTGCTGTTGGCTGAGTTTGTAGGTGACGTTGGTCAGGGGGGATGTGATACGGGGCGGGTCGCCTTCTTCGTTGGCCAGGGGAGTGTCGCATTGTGCTGGGCGAGGTGGGGTGCGGCGGGGGATGCCGGCTTCGCGAAAGAGTTTGAGCATGTCCGAGGACCAGAACTCGAATACCTCCAGATGGGTGGTGGCAGGATCGAATGGGGGGCAGGCAGGACGCCCGCTACGATTGTCGATGGCTACTGGGCGATGGAGAGTGCTGACGCGGATGGGCGACTTGCCAGGGATGAACCAGGTGCTTGTTTTGTTGGGACACCAGGCGTTGGGTAGATCTCCGCTGGCTGTGCAGACGGTGACCTGCTTGATGCCTGCCGGCGGGGCCCAGCCGGTAAAAGGTGACGCTTGCTCAGCGAGATTCAGGGCGTCGGTGATGCGATGGAACAAGGGGGCGGCCAGGTCGATGCCGACAAAGGCTGGGTTGCCTTCTCCATTGAAATTGCCAAGCCAGACTGCCAGCACATAAGGCCCGGCGACGCCGACTGTCCATGCATCCCGAAACCCCCAGGAGGTGCCGGTCTTCCAGGCGATGGGCCAGTGATGGCGACTGTCCAGTACTGCGCCGTCTGGTCTGGGGTTGGCGCTCAGCATATCGAGTGTCAGGTAGGCGGCCTGGGGGGATAGCAAGCTGGGGCTGTGCTGTGGGCGAGTCTGTGATGTCAGATAACGCAATGGTTTCAATTCACCATGATTGGCGAGCATGGTGTAGAGGCCGGCCAATTCCTCCATCGTGATTTCACCGCCGCCCAGTACCAGTGCCAAGCCATAGTGCTGTTCGCTTTTCAGTTGGGTGATGCCTGCGCTGCGTAGAAAGTCATACAGGCTGGGGCGTTTGAGCTGCGAAGCCACCCACACGGCAGGGATGTTCCGACTGCGGATCAGGGCGTCTTTGGCGCTGATCGGACCCATGAAACGGCCATCGAAATTCTCAGGGGAAAATGGCCCGAAGGCGCTTGGGGTGTCGCGCAGCATGGTCATCGGGTGGAGGATGCCTTGATCCAGGCCCATGCCGAAGATGAATGGCTTGAGTGCCGAACCGGGCGAGCGTTTGGCCTGGGTGCCATTCACCTGCCCATCGATGGCCGCATTGAAGTAGTTGGCAGAGCCGATCATGGCGCGGACGCCCTGATCACGAGTATCAATCAGCAAGGCTGCTGCATTGTGCACGCCCTGGCTGGCCTTTTCCTGCAGATACCCAGCAATCTGCCGTTCCATCAAACGCTGCAGGCGGTGCTCCAGTGTGGTCTGTATCGGGCCTGTCAGCCCAGGTTGATCCAGCAACAAGCTATCGACAAAATGCGGTGCCAGGAAAGGCAGGGATGACAGAGGGCGCAATGGCAATGGTTGCCGGGCCAGCTGGCGCTCGGCTTCGCCCAACGGCCAGCGTGCTGGCCAGCGGGAGAGCACCCGCAAACGTGCCTTCTGCAGACGTGGAGCACCCAGTAGCCGATCTGCCCGCAGATTGGGATGCTGTGGAATCACGGCCAAGGTGATCGCTTCTGGCAGGCTGAGCTTGTCAGGTGTTTTGCCAAAGTATGTCAGGCTGGCCGCGCCCACGCCTTGTAAGTTGCGCCCATAGGGGACGAGATTCAGATAGGCTTCCAAGATGTCATGTTTGCTGTAACGGGCCTCCAGCCACAACGCCAAGCCGATCTGTTTGAGCTTGCCCGCTGGGTTGCGGGTGTTGAGCTGATGGATCATCCGTACCAGCTGCATGCTCAACGTCGAGCCCCCCTGGCGATCTTCCTGAGCATAGGTACGAAATGCGCCGCGCAGTATCGACACTGGATTGACGCCAGGGTGCCAGTCGAACCAACGATCCTCCTGAACCTTGACTGCCTCGATCATGCGGGGCGAGATCTGCTCCAACGGTGTCCACAGCCTGTATTGCTGATCGGCAGCCAATGTCAGCCGTAACAGCTCGCCGTCATGTGACCAGATGGCTGCGGATTCCGGCGCAAAGCTGCGCAGCGGCTCGTGCGGCCAAAGCCGCAGTATGGCCAGGGCGAAGAGCAACCCAGCCAACATTCGAAGAAAGCGTTTCAGCAACATGGTTCAGATAGTGGGTGCGCAAGCCCGCTCAGGAGTGGGTCAAGACGCTGGATTCGGGGAATTCGGGTTGTCATGCACCGTGACCTGGCCATTTACCGGGTATCGCGCCAGTCGCGCCTCGGCCTTAGTCCAGCTGTAGCCCTGCTTGGGATGGGTGATGCGGTTTTCCAGATGGCTTCGGTCATGGGTGGAGTGATGGTGGCGGACATTAGCCCAAAACGTTTCGTCAGCCGGGCCCGGGCTACCCACAGCGCGTTGTGTGCTGCCGATCAGCCCTGGTGGGACGGAAGGCCATGGGCTGCTGGCCTTCCGCGCTTTGTGCCGGACATGGAAACTGGATGACACACTCATGCTGAGGAGGGTAGCGGCCACATGCGTGAGTGTGTTGTCCATGCTCAGGGCTTCACGATTTCCAGTTTGCCGACGGTGCCACGGGCGACCGTGCTACGGTCATACATGCCTTCCGCAAACGGAGCAGGGGTGCGGAATACCCCGGCATTGGTGGCGCGCACCTTGTAGACAAATGTGCCGACCTCTTTACCTGCCATGCCGTACAGCACCAACCGATCTTCGCGTAGGTCGGCAAAATCGGGCACCCAGTTGGATTTGTCCGGTACGCCAATCGGCAAGGTGGGCGCGGTCTGCTCCGCCGGCGTGTCCTGTTGCATGGCCTCGACGGGTTGACGTAGCTCGATCACCGCTTCGACACCGCCAGGAAGCAGGTCAACCACGGCGACTTGTGGCACTTGATCGCGCTGGGTGGCCCGCAGGGTCAATTTGACCAGGAATTCTTCACCCACTTTCACTTTGGACAATGCCTTGCCATTCAAGTCAGTGTACTCGCGTGCAATCTCTATCCCTTCACGCAATTCAGCCGCCACTTTTCGGTCGAACCCAGACTCATTCACCGCAAAATAACCGGCCAGATTGCCCTCTTTGCCAAATTTCACTTTGGCGGCAGAGAGGGAGAGCGCGGCTTTCGGTAGGCTCCCCGCAGGCAGACTCAGCGCCTGCTCGCTGCCATCACGGGCAATTTCGCTGATCGATAGTTTCACGCCTTGCGCTTGTGCCAGTGCCGCATAGGCATCCAAACCCAGCATCAGGTAGGCAGATGACAGCGAGTTGAATTGATTACTGCTCATCACTTTGCCCATGTTATCCAGCACCGCTTGCGGCGTCTTGATGGCCCGCCCTGGGAAGTGTCGTGACAACAAGTACAGCAATTGCGCATCATGTACCAGATTGTCGTAATACACCCCGTCGCCATTCCGCTTGCGTTTCTCTGACCAGATCACACCTTTCAACGCCTGCTCGGCCAATTTGTCCTGTTTCAATAACTGATAGCTGGCGGCCATGTAGGCGGCGGTCAGTTCTTGCGTCCAGGCGGGCGCAAAGCGGGCATCCAGCTCTTGTTGCAGACCTGCCAACATCCCGCTGGTCACAATCCCCTGGCGGGTCAGCAGATAGATGCCATAGGCACGCAGCCGTGCGCTGGCTAGGTCTTCTCCCCCCGCATTGATGAGATTCTGCAGCCACATGTTGGCGTTATCCAACATGCCAGCAGGCAAAGCTGTGCCGCGCTCCTTGGCCTCGATCAGGAAATGCACTGCATAGGCTGAGGCAAACGGCTCGATGCGAACCGATGAGGACCATAGACCAAATGCGCCTTGGTCATTCTGACGGCTGCCCAACACCTGCAAGGCTGATTTGATGCTGTCCTTGCCTGCAATCCTGCCCAGCTCTGGGCGGCCCGCGAACACCAAGGCGGGCATGGCCTTGCTGACCAATTGCTCGGTGCAGGAGTAGGGGTAGCTGTCGAGATAGGCGACCAAGCCTTGTGACCAGGCAAGGGGCAGTACCGACACTGTGGCATCCACCTTGCGGTATTCGGGGTACAGGTCACGTGTCAAAGTCTGCGTGGTGCTACTGCCATCAAACCGGCCAAAGGACAGCTGGGTGCGGAAAGGCACCGCTGGCCGCACGCTGACACTCTCTGTCATACGCGCTGATTTGTCACCGATGGTGGCGATGAATTCCAGATTGCCGGCCCCCAGCGTTTCAGTGGCGCGTAGCTTGAATTCGGCCACCCCTTCTTTCAGGTACGCCGCCTGCAAGCTGGTTTTGCTTTCGCCCACCACTGCCAGCTCCTTGCCACCTTTCAATGCCACCGTGATCGGTCCACTGCTGCCCTTGGCATTGTTATAGACCCCGACGCTGACAGTGAATTCATCCCCCGGTGCCACCATGGCGGGTACGTTAGGGGTCAGGATCAGATCGCCTCGCACCTCCGTCGCGCCCTCATGTACTCCAATGGCTTGCGGGGTGACGGCAACCGCCATCAGCCGCAACTTGCCATTGAAGTAATCCGGCACCCGCCAGCTCAGCTCGGTGCCCTGGCTGCTGGTATCGACAATGCCCGACCAATATACCGCTGGCGCTTTACGCTTGCGGTTGAATGGGTTGAGATGCTTGGCGAAACCGCCATCTGCATCGCCACCGGGAGCCGCAGCCTGCATCAGGCGTTGGAACTCCGGCAGGATCAGGTCGAGGATTTGCGACGTGTTGACCTCCAACGCCCGTTTCTGGAAGAAATACCCCAGCGGGTTCGGTGTTTTGTAGCGTGCCACCTGCAAGATGCCCTCATCTACCGCGAACACCACCACTCTGGCGGGCTCGGCAGTCTTCACCTTCATCTTCAGATTCTGCCCTGGTTTCACCAGTGATGGCGCATCCACACGTACCGCTTCTGTCCGCCTTTTCAGGCTGACTGCGAATGGCGCTACGCCGTATGAAAGCGGGCTCATGAAGATTTCTTCACTGCCGGGGTCGCGCACGAACTGCACATTGATGTAGCCGTTGCCTTCAAAATCCTTTGGCAGCGTGATCTGCTGCACCGAGCTGGTGGTGGTGGTCTTGAACCAGACATGGTGGTAGACCTTGTCACGCTCGATAGTGATCAGCCCTGACCCGACATAGGGCGCACGGATGCTGATATCGATGGTTTCGCCCGCCTCGAATTCGGTTTTGTTGAGCTTGAGCTGCAATTCAGCGTTGCGATCCAGCGAGCGGCTGACATTCGCCTCACCCACGACGCTGTATTCGATGCGGTTCAGCACATCACCCGTGGCACTGCGCAACACCAGCATGTAGTCGCCGGGCTCGCCGGTTGGCAATGCAAACTCAGTGCCACCTGCCTCGATCTTGACCGCCTTGGTGTCGCGCACCACATCTTTGCGGCGCGACACATATTTATAGATACCACTGTCCTGCTTGGTCAGCACCGATACATATCTGCGCTGGACCCAATCCAGCTTCAAGTCACCGACCGCAATCGACTGCAGTTTCCGATCAATCGCCAGCCAGCGGCTGCTGCGCGCAGCGCCTCGATTGATGTAGCCAAGGTCGCCATCCGCCTTGACCCCCACCAGATAGTTGGCGCTGGATACCAATACAGCGGTTTGCGACGCGACATTGCGCCCCCCTTCTGCCTCAAACACCCGCGCCAGGAAACTCAGCCGATATGTCGCGGCACCAAAACGCTGCAGATCGAGTGGTAACTCCGCTTCACCCTGCGCGTTGGTGGTGGTGGCCGGCAATTTGTCCTGCACGCCCTCTGACAGCAGGCTGGTATCGTAGAAAGCATAGTCACGGTACTTGGCGAAGGCCGGCAGCACGGGGCTTAGGCTGATCTCACTCTCGACCCGGCGGCCCTCGGCTGGCGCACCGAACAGATGCATCGCTTTGACCTGCGCCTTGACATCTTGCGGCGCCAGCCAGCCCTCGACAGGCCCGTCGGACAATTTCGCGGTCACCCGCATGCGATCAGGCTCAAAATCGCGGACCTTGACCGACACGCTGCCAATCTGGCTATCACGAGCGCCGTTTTTCACCAGATACAAGCCAACCGTGTATTCACCAGTGGGCGAGGTTTCGGTGGTTGACCACGAGAAGCTGTCGAATCCGCCTTTCCCTATCTTGATGGACTCACGGAATACCGTTGCACCGCGTGGGTCGGTCACCTCTGCCTGCAAGGGGATGCCTTCCAAGCCATTACGCCAATCAGCAGTACGCACGATCGAGCCGATATTCACCTTTTCACCAGGGCGATAGATACCACGATCAGAGAACAGATAGGCAGTCAGCTGATCTGCCTTGCTGGCATTGGATGCGCCGCCGATGTCAAAGCGCGACAGATTGAGCATGCGATCCGACCTGCCCATTGGCAGGAAGGACATGTCTCCCTCTTTCTGCACCACATACATAATGGGAGCTTTTTCACGTAACAACTTGCTGATATTGGGCAGACGGGCATGGCCGGTTGCATCGGTAGTCTGGGTTTCCGTGGCCTGGCCGTTGCGCCCGACCACATCTATCCGTGCGCCCGCAACAGGTTGGCCGGTCTGGATGGACTGGACAAACACATCCTGACTGCCATCGGTAGCGCGTTTGACGATCACGCCCAGATCCGTCAACAGAATCAACCGCGCATCGCTGACTTCACCGGTTTCACCTTCGTAGCCCCCTTCACCTTCACCCGCGTCGCCTTCCTCTCCCTGGTCAGCTTCTTCAGTTGGTTGCTGCGCTTTACCCTTGCCTTTCAGCTTGATCAGGAATAAACCACGCTTGATGCCAGCCTTGTCGGTCAGGTAGGGGGTCAGATCAATGCTATCGTAAACGGGTTTGCCGGGGTCGCGGGCATCCAGGCTGCGGTCTTCGGTATAGCGCTCGACCAAGCGATCCATTTCATAGTCAGCCAGATCAGGCTGGGTGAACAGATTGCCGCCATGTTGCACCAGATGGTGCAACTGGTTCGGGAGGAAACGACCGACCTCGATATTCACGGTTTCCAACCCACGGGCCATGAAGCCGACCTTCTTTTCACCCGCCAATGACAACAATGATCCCTGTCCCATCACCTTCAGGGCCTGGGGATAGGGCTCGACCTGCACGATGAAATCGTGAATGCCACCGGATTGATATCCCCCAAATGCCTGTACCCCTTTATCGATCTGCACATAGATAAAGCGGCCCACCGGCGCCTTGAACTTATAGCTGTGCAGTGCATTGTTCTCCTCCGCGCCTGGCACCTGGGTGATTGCCAATACACTGGATTTGGCCAATTCATTTTTGCCAACCCCACCCTGATCTGCCCAATGGTAAGGCTCACTGTCGCTACGCTCAGCCGCCTTCTGATCCGGGTGGAATTTCGGTAACAACCACGCCTTCACCTTGCCCACCAGCGCCTTATCCGTCACCGGCATGCTGCTTTCAAACAACAATACCTGCTCAGGCTCAAATCGCTCGTTGTCCACCAAGGTCATGCTGCCATTGCTGAAGCGCAGGCTATTGCGCCCAGGAATCTTGATGGAAGCGCTGATCTCGGCTTGTGTCTCATTTCCGCCCCGCATCGCTACAATGCCTTTGTCGAGCGTCAACGTCATCGAGGTATCATCACGAGGAATGGCCAGCGCAGCCGAGTGGATATAGGCATTCAAATGCGGCTTGTCATAGGTGACCGTATAGCGGGTGGAATCCCCGCTCAACCCCAGAAAGGTTGCCCCCATCGCCATGTCCAGCTTGATGCGCTTCTCGAATTTTGCGGTATCGACCGGATGCGAAAAGTGCACCGTGGCTACCAGCTTCTTTTGGCCAGGATCAACCGGGTCTTGATAAAACTCCGCGCTGCTGATCTTGGTTTCAAACGCCGCAGTATCGAATTCAAAATGGTACTCATCCAGCTTGGTCTGGGGAGAAAACACCCCCTTTTTGTCGAACTTGACCTCAAAAGTCTCGCCAACCGGCCAATCACCTGTGGGCTGGAATACCAGCTTTTTGTCCCCATCCCATGTCCAATTGCCCGCCAATTGCGGATTCAGGCTTATCCCAGCCTTGACTGGCCTCCCCACCTCTTTGATCGGCGCAACCGACTCGGAAAACTCCACGACCAAAGGTTTGGTGATCCATTTGCCGTCCTCCAGCACAGTCAGCGGTGGTGCTTTGACCTCATAGGTCGTCATCTGTGGCTTGGGCAGATGCCACCACCACCAGAGCCCCCAGCCGCCACCGCCCAGCAAGGCCAATAGCAGCCCGCCATAGGCAGCCCCTTTTTTAGGATTGGCTCCCACCCACAGCCCAAGGCGCGACAGCAACGCCCCCAGCGACAACAACCAACTGGGTGCCTGCCAATGCAGATCTCCCACAACCAGTCGAGCCAGCCAGCCCAACACGACAAAAATCAACGAAATGAAAGACCACAAAAAGAGGAATGGAGTCAGCAATGGACGCAAGGACATGGGCGATACGCCTGATCGTAGTAAGTTAGGAATGACATGCAAATTATAGATATGTTGACGTGATACTTGTGGCCAAACGGAAATAAAATTCCTGCCAACCCACAGCAGACGCACAGGATACACACCTTGTCACATATGCTGGCAAGAACATTCATCGAGCATCAACGCACATTCATCTAATTTACCAGCATGCACGCGATAGATGTGCTGTGCGTGAAGTTTGTGTGAAATACCCGATCAATGTACAGGATTGCAGCAGGACAACATTGCGGCATGGAGCCACATCGAAGTAACGGCAAGGAAGAGCTCGTCAATATGGGGCTTGTTCCGGGCAGTACCGGCAGTGTTTGTAAGGCTAGCGAAGTGGCCCGATACCCTACGAAAACGAGATCGTGCTACCACAGGCACGCCTGCAGAAGTTGAATGTTTTTGGCTGAGGCATAGTGATCCAGTTCAGCTTGTATGTGCTGGTCATATCGGAAGCGACTTGCACAAATAACTAGGCAATCAACTATCAGCAGGTAGCGCCGTTACCCTTTGTGATGCGCCCCAAGCCAACTACCCGTAATCAACCCAGCCAACGACGAATAGATAATGATGGACAGGGAGGTTTCCCAATGGGGCTTGAGCACAAAAATGCAGACGGCCCACGACAGCACGGCAAACAGCAGGCACCCGCCCACGCCCAGCCCGATGATCCGCAACACCTTCACTTCCAATCCTCCAGCGCCAGGCAGTTGGTATAAAGCCCGGTATCACTGCCCCCTGCTTTCACCAGCTCTTCAATAAATGCGGCGCAGTTGTGCGGTAGCACACCCCATAACCAGTCTTTGCTGGCCAGCTCGTCAAACTTGCGCTGCATGGCTTCGGGCTTGGTGATCTTGATCGATTTGCGCTGCAGTTCCGTTTTGCGACTCTCTTTCAGGTAGCGCCGATAACCCGCCTCATCCATGTAATACGGGCGGTCATTGCCATCACCGGCAATATGGAAGTAGTGCCCACCCACACCCCCTGCATTCAGGATGGCATGCCCGCAAGGATTCGGAAACGTGCCACTAACCACGATGACTTGCGAATGGGTCCAGGGAACAGTTTCGAGAAACACTGATAGAGATTGATACCTTCGTACGCCATGACAAACGATTCCCACGCAAAAAAGCACAAGGATATGCAAATGTCACATCATGACGCAACTAGATGCGGCAGGCGGCAACTAGCCTTGACCAGCCCCCAGCGCGCGGGATCGTGACCCCGCCACGCCCGCGCGCTAAAGGGGTGGCTTTTTATGCAGCTGCATGATTGCCGGGAAAGACCGCCAGCTATGGCGCTTCAAGCGATTTGTCAGCCTGTGTAAACCTTGCGTTTTGATGCAGTCTAGACATGCAGTCACGCAGGATGGCATGGGCAGAAGTGCTTCGCTCGCTCAAGCCGTAGGGGGTGTTCAAAAAATGGTAACCGAGGTAGCCGCCCTGAGAAAAACTATCTAAGCTGCTGATTTGTAATAAGGATAGTGGTTACCTCTAAAAGGTAACTAGAGGTAACCCAAAAGGTAACCGGATGCTAAGTCATTGAAAATAAACAGGCTGAAAAATCTATCAAGTTACTCTTATAAAAGGTAACCGGTTACCTTTTGGTTATCTTAAAGTTACCTTTTTAGAATTTTTATAACTTGTTGAAGTTAAATGAATATGTTGTGTTTTTTGAGGTCGGTTACCTTGGTTACCATTTATTTGGCCCCCCACCGACTTGGAAAAATCTCCGCGCATGGTGGGCGCACGTGTGTGTGTATTGCATTTGTGATTCATATGTATTGCTGACAGAAGGGGCTGAGCTTGGCACTAGAAAGGGGGATAGGCTTTGGCGCGTTGACTTACAGTGTTTCGGTTGGTGATTGAAAGTAGTGGGCGGCGGTGATGCCCAAAAAACCAGCGGGAAGGAAAGTGAGGCGGGGACTTGCTGGGAGTTTGACAGTTGCTCTAACTGTCCAAAAAAGAACAGGGATTAGCGTTTCTGCTAACCCCTTGATTCTTAATGGTGCCGATGAGGTGAATCGAACACCCGACCTACTGATTACGAATCAGTTGCTCTACCAACTGAGCTACATCGGCTTAAAGGAAGGCGCGATTATAGGAGGACTCTGGCGGGTTCGCAAGATGCTTGCGGCTTGCCGCCAGATTCGCTGGTTTACTCTTCAGAGATGGGGGCGACTATGTTATAGCCGGCATCGACATAGGTGATCTCGCCGGTGACGCCGGATGCGAGGTCGCTCATCAGGAAGGCGGCAACGTTGCCGACTTCTTCAATGGTGACGCCGCGTTTGAGCGGGGCGGTTTCGGCCACGTGATGCAGGATCTTCGAAAAGCCGCCAATGCCAGCAGCGGCCAGCGTTTTGATCGGGCCTGCCGAGATGCCGTTGACGCGGATATTCTGTGGGCCCATGGCGTAGGACAGATAGCGTACGCCAGCTTCCAGGCTGGCCTTGGCCATGCCCATGACGTTGTAGCTGGGCATGGCGCGTTCTGCACCCAGATAAGTGAGGGTCAGCAGGGCGGAATGGGGGCGCAACATGTCGCGGGTGGCTTTGGCCAGGGCGGGGAAGCTGTAGGCACTGATGTCATGTGCGATCTGGTAGCTTTCGCGGCTGATCGCATCCAGAAAATCGCCAGTGAGCGCCTCGCGTGGTGCAAAGCCGATGGAGTGGACGAAACCGTCGAAGCCTTCGGGCCAATGGGTTTTCAGCTCGACAGCCATGTTGTTGATTTCGTCGTCCGACCCGACATCGCAGCGGATGACGATGCTGCTGCCGAATTCATTCGCCATCTCCACAACGCGATCTTTCAGTTTATCAACCACATAGGTAAAGGCTAATTCGGCGCCTTCACGGTGCATGGCTTGGGCGATGCCGTAGGCAATCGAGCGGTTGGAGATCAGGCCGGTGATCAGGATACGTTTGTTGGCGAGAAAGCCCATGGTAGTCCTCTTCTTGGTGGTTGCCGGATTATAGTAGCAATACGGCCATTCCGGCATCAGGCGGAAGATGGTGGCCAGTTTGCGGGGGGATGGCAATGCTGGCTAACCCTGATGGCTTGGCCGCCGGGTTGTATACATGTTCAAAAGCGGCCATCTTCCCGTTGGATCGGGGTATTACTTGGCTGTGTCTGGTTTTAGGGCATCGGAAACGGTCACTTTGTCATTGAAGGCCGGAAACAGTGGCCTGAACGGAGGCTCGAAGCGGACCAGGATGTCACGGTAGGTGCGAACGTTCTCCACAAAGATGACTGTCTCACCGCCCCGTGCGTAGCCGTTCTTGACGGTGGTGAAGTAGGCTTCATCTCTGAGTTGTGGCAGGGTGCTTTTCAGATCGGTCCACGCATCGGGGTTTTTGTTCTGTCGCTTGGCCAGGATGCGGGCGTCTTCCAGATGGCCATAGCCGATATTGTAGGTGGCAAGTGCAATCCAGGTGCGATCGGGCTCGGCAATCCGCGCGGGTAGCATTTCCCGCAACATCTGTAGATAGCGTGCGCCGCCAAGAATACTTTCGCGTGGGTCCAGTCTATTTTTGATGCCCAGCCGCTCGGCGGTGGCAGTGGTCAGCATCATCAGGCCGCGGACGCCAAAAGGCGAGGTGGCGAGCGGGTCCCAGTGCGATTCCTGATACCCCAATGCTGCCAATAACCGCCAGTCGATACCCGTCAGCAACTCGGCCTCCTCAAAATACCTGCGGTATTCGCTGAGCTTGCTGCCACGAGCCTCCAGCATGGTTTGCACGTCGATTGGGTTCAATCGACGTAAATGACCGAAATAACGGTCGATCAAGCGGCGTAGGGTGCCGTCTTTCTCGATCTGTACAAAAAATGCATCAACTGATTGCTTGAAATGGTCGGGTGCTTTTTCGGGAATCGCCCACGCAACCTGCCTGGGGGGGGATAGCTCGAAAGCGGTATTGATATTGGGGTGGAAGTTACGCATGACATCGACAATGGTCGAGTCGGTCACGACATAGTCCGCTTCGCCTCGGGCCAGTTTCTCCAGCAGCTCGGCTGGGTCGTTGTATGGTTCTTCCTGCCATTCCAGATCCGGCAGCTTGGGCTTGGCGTTCTCTAGAAGCGGTAGATGGCTAGAGCCGCTCGGGATCAGCACTTTCTTACCCGCCAGATCTGCCAGATCCTCGGGTTTGGGTTGGTTGATGTTGTAAGCTACCACAGGGGTGATCAGTAGATAGGCTGGGCCAAACACAACATCCTTTGGGGCTGGCGTGGCAACAGCCAACCCAGCAGCTGCGAGGTGTGCATGCTCGCCCGCCAGTTCCTTATAGGTCTGTTGTCGATTGGGTAGCAAGACAAACCGCACCGGCACCCCCTGTTGCTGCGCAAACAACCGGATCAGATCGTATTCCAGGCCTGCATAGTTACCATCACTATCCACATAGAAAGTATTGGGGGCAGTCTGGGTCAGCACCACCAATTCTTTCTGCTGATCAACCGGCTTGACCCGCAAATCGACGGGTGGGGGGGCTTCTCGTGAGCAGGCCAATAAGGCACTGAGCAACAAAGCATAAAATGAAAAGCGTCTGATCGGTGTACTCAATGCATGAAGCCCTATCAAATGCGGATTTCGCAGAACCGGGGTTTACAAAGGCGCAATAGTATATATAATGCGCACCTTCTGCACGGAAAGGTGGCAGAGTGGTCGAATGCGCCGGACTCGAAATCCGGTATACGGGCCTCCCGTATCGAGGGTTCGAATCCCTCCCTTTCCGCCAAGTTTTGTGAAAAAAGCCATGATTTTTCATGGCTTTTTTCATTTCCAAGCTTCGCATTGTCGATGTCCAGTCAGCTAAACATCCATACGAGTACGTGGCGGTTATGCATATTGCATTATTCTGCTGGAAATGTCGAATGCATTCGATGCACCTCTTGTGCGCCACTGTGAGGCTGGCCCTCGTCAAGAGGGTTGTTT
>NZ_JACHHY010000024.1:0-55048 GCF_014202905.1 Chitinivorax tropicus
CCAAGGCGATCAGAACCGACAACGGCAAGGAGTTCTGTAGCCGGGCCCTGCTGACATGGGCTCATGCACGAGGTGTTCAACTGTTTCTCATTGAGTCCGGCAAGCCAAGTCAGAATGCTTACATCGAGTCCTTCAACGGACGTTTCCGTGATGAGTGCCTGAATGAACACTGGTTCACCAGCATTCGACACGCACTGGTCGTCATTGAAGCTTGGCGACGTGAATACAACGAGGAACGACCCAAGAGATCCCTGGGCGGTTTGACGCCTGCCGCCTATGCCAAAACACTTATCCAGAAATCGGTTAAATTAGCCTCGGACTCTAAAGCCGACTGCTGCTGAAAACGGGGGGACGTCGATGGAATTCGTTGACTGATTCGTCGTCGAGACGATCTTCTTCTTCTTCTTCTTCTAATTTTTTCAGAAAGAAGCGATACGCCTCCGGGCTGATCACAACACCCAGTACCTTACCGTCACTGTCAAGTATGCCGATATCCTCTTCAAGCGGTTCCTCTTCAGCGAGCATCGCGAGGAGGTCTGTCCCGACTAGCGTGGAATTGATTTCCCGCATATGTAACCCCTATTCTGATTCATTGTTGAATGCAAACCTGCCTTACGCCACGGCTTGCTTATGCTCATATTGCTTAGGCAAAAGCTGACCAGATCGACACAACCATATGCGTTAGTGTGAAAATAATTCCAATGTCATAATGTATTTACCAGCATCAGTCACCTCTTAGTGTCTGGCAGGTTTCCAGTAAGGCACGCCAATCAAAAGCCTGAAGCTGCCTGACATATTTCAAACATAAAGTGTGCAGGCCATGTTTCTTGTTGTTCCTGCGATTACCGATACTGCGGAAACTACCTTCACCGGTTTTCCATGCATTTTGAACGGATGACCAGGCTGACTGTTGGCCCCACCACTCTATAGCTGATGCAGCGATATAGCGGTAGCACGTAGCGCATTGTGCAGGATGTACAGCTAGTAGCTGTGAACAAAAGCTGATGCCGCCCCTTGAAATCCCCAACACCCGCCCCTATTATTAGCACTCACACTCGTTGAGTGCTAGTAAACGATTCTGTGATGCTGCCTTGCGCAGCACAGCGTTTGCTTTGCACACTGACTCAACACTTATTTCTTGTCAGGAGATATCTATGAAAATTCGTCCTCTGCACGACCGCGTTATCGTGAAGCGCCTCGAAGCTGAAGAAAAGACCGCATCCGGTATCGTTCTGCCGGGCAATGCCGCTGAAAAGCCGGACATGGGCGAAATCCTTGCTGTTGGTAAGGGTAAGGTTCTCGAAAATGGCGACATCCGCGCGCTGGAACTGAAAGTTGGCGATAAGGTGATCTTTGGTAAATACGCAGGCCAAACCGTCAAGGTTGATGGCGATGAGCTGCTGGTTATGCGTGAAGAAGACATCATGGGCGTGGTTGAAGGCTGATTGTAGCCATCCCATCTAGCGAATACTGAAATCAGGAGATATTAAATGGCTGCAAAAGACGTTAAGTTCGGCGATTCCGCTCGTCAAAAAATGGTTGCTGGTGTCAACATCCTGGCTGACGCTGTCAAGGTCACACTCGGCCCTAAAGGCCGTAATGTAGTGCTGGATCGTTCGTTCGGCGCGCCGACCATCACCAAGGATGGCGTTTCGGTTGCCAAGGAAATCGAGCTGAAAGACAAGTTCGAGAACATGGGCGCGCAAATGGTCAAGGAAGTTGCCTCCAAGACTTCTGATGTTGCGGGTGACGGTACGACTACAGCTACTGTGCTGGCTCAAGCCATTGTTCAAGAAGGCATGAAATACGTTGCTGCTGGCATGAACCCAATGGATCTGAAGCGTGGTATCGACAAGGCAGTCGTTGCTTTGGTCGAAGAGCTGAAGAAGAACAGTAAGCCGACCACTACCAGCAAGGAAATTGCACAGGTTGGTTCGATCTCCGCCAACAGCGATAGCTCCATCGGCCAAATCATTGCGGACGCAATGGACAAGGTTGGTAAAGAGGGCGTGATTACCGTTGAAGATGGCAAGTCACTGAACAATGAGTTGGAAGTGGTTGAAGGTATGCAATTCGACCGTGGCTACCTGAGCCCATACTTCATCAACAACCCTGACAAGCAAATCGCTTCGCTGGACAATCCTTTCGTCCTGCTGTTCGACAAGAAGATCTCCAACATCCGTGACCTGCTGCCGGTTCTGGAGCAAGTTGCCAAGGCGGGCCGCCCACTGCTGATCATTGCTGAAGATGTTGAAGGCGAAGCGCTGGCAACATTGGTTGTGAACAACATCCGTGGCATTCTGAAGACTGTCGCTGTCAAGGCGCCTGGCTTTGGTGATCGCCGTAAGGCCATGTTGGAAGACATCGCCATTCTGACTGGTGGCACGGTCATTGCTGAAGAAGTCGGCCTGACTCTGGAAAAAGCTACTCTGGCGGACCTGGGCCAAGCCAAGCGTATCGAAGTGGGTAAGGAAAATACCACCATCATCGATGGCGCTGGCACCGAAGACAATATCAAGGCACGCGTTGCAACCATCCGCAAGCAGATCGAAGAAGCAACCAGCGACTACGATCGTGAGAAGCTGCAAGAGCGTGTTGCCAAGCTGGCAGGCGGCGTTGCCGTGATCAAGGTTGGTGCGGCAACTGAAGTCGAGATGAAAGAGAAGAAGGCTCGCGTGGAAGATGCGCTGCATGCGACCCGTGCGGCGGTTGAGGAAGGCATTGTTGCAGGTGGCGGCGTTGCGCTGCTGCGTGCACGTTCCACCTTGTCTGCCGTGAAGGGCGACAACCATGATCAAGACGCCGGCGTGAAGATCGTTCTGAAAGCAATTGAAGCACCGTTGCGTCAGATCGTTGCCAACACCGGTGACGAGCCCTCTGTTGTTGTCAATCGTGTCCTGGAAGGCTCGGGTAACTTTGGCTACAACGCAGCAACTGGCGAATATGGTGATATGGTTGAGATGGGCGTTCTGGACCCGACCAAGGTAACCCGCTCCGCGCTGCAAAATGCTGCATCTGTTGCTGGCCTGATGCTGACAACGGATTGCATGGTTGCAGAACTGCCCGAAGACAAACCCGCCATGCCAATGGGTGGGGGTATGGGTGGAATGGGCGGAATGGATATGTAATATCCCAATCCCATTAATTTGTCATATAATGAAGCCCCGTGATAAGCGGGGCTTTTTATTTGCGAGTAGCATGGGCTTGCGAAGAGCTAGAACTTGGGCTTAAATTCCGAATGAATTAGAAATATAGTCTGGATCATTCCCGCCTCGATTTAAGTTAACCAGCGCTATAAGGAATACAAAATTGAAGACGTCATTTGTTCCGCGGATTCTGCAGCATGCGCTGTTGGCCGCATCGTCATTGGCCTTCGTGGCCCTCACTGCTTGCAGTGGCGGAGGGGGGGGCGGAAGTACCACTCCACCACCACCTGCGACTCCACAAGTAGCAAAACTATCGATCGCAACTGTTGCGGACACGACAACCAATCAACCCAAAAATTCAGTAAAAACAGACAATAGTGATTCACTGCATGTTGTTGTGACTGCCTTGGATGCGAACAATGTCGCTGTGAAAGATGCTGTTGTCCAGTTCAGTAGCGGATCTGGTGAAATTCAGGCGACCACTACCACTACAGATGCCACGGGTAAAATTTCTGCCAAATTCAGCACAGGCCTTTCCGCCGAATCCAAGTTCAATCGCACTGAGACCATCAGTGTCGTTGCGCCTGCCACCAATGTGAAAGCTTTGGTTCCAGTCGATATCGTTGGAACTACTCTGACCATGAAGCTCGCAACCGGCAGCAGCACGTCTGTTCCCAGTGGTGGGAACGCGGGTGTTGTAGTCTCTGTGAGAGATGCCGGTGGCAAGGCAATCACAAATGCGGCGGTATCCATTTCTTCAACTGGTACGGGTAGCGTCACCAGCAATAACACGGTCAATACTGATGCGAATGGTGATGCATCACTGTCAGTAACCGGCGCAAATGCGGGTGCCACGACTGTGGTTGCCAAGGCGGCAGGTGCTTCAGGCAGCCTTGACTTGACCGTTACCGGGGGAACGGGTGGTTTCGCATTTACTCAGCCCGCGAGCAATACAATCATTGCTATCGGTTCGGAAACTGAAGTGGCTGTTGCGGTTCCTGGTGCTGGGGCGCAAACGACCGTTGTCTTCGCTGCATCGACAGGTGCTTGGAAAAATACGGACGGGACTTGGACAAACAAAAGCGTGATTTCAGTTCCTGTTGTAGGCGGGGCTGCAAAAGCAACATTTAAATCGGCTGCCTCGGGTGCGGTGACCATTGATGCCTACCGCGCTGATCAGGTAAGTTCCCGTGCCAATCTGACGTTGGCGGTGGGTACCGGTAATACAAACAACGCGACCGTGGTACTCCAGGCTTCTCCAGCTTCTGTTGCAGTGAGTACAGACACCAAGAAGAACAGTGTATTACTGAGTGCCAGGGTAACTGATCCAGCTGGTAATCCTGTGCTGAATGCACCTGTCAGCTTCAGTATCGTAAAATCCACTTCAAGTGGTGAGTCGGTGGGCCCAACCATTGCATTCACTGATGCGACCGGGGTGGCGACTACCACCTTTACATCGGGCTCTCAACCTGGAAAAGTGACGCTGAATGCGGATATCGTGGGTGGTGTCGGCGTCAAGGCGGGCCCTGTAGATATTGATGTTGGTGGCCAAGCTGCATCGATTGGTTTCGCACAAGATACCAAACTTGCAGTGAAAGATATCGACCCCAACTACTACTTGGCAATGTCTGTTCATGTTGTGGATGGGAAAGGTAATCCGGTTCCTGGTGCTAAAGTCACACTGAGCGTGAACCCGATATATTTCTCGACGGGTAGTGGTTGTGCTATCACCAACAATTACATCACTGAGTGGCCTAGTGAAAAGGCGTTCCTTAAATCCCTAGGCTTGGATCTTTCGTTGAATGGTGAGAAAGATCCAGTTACTGGTGCCGTTACCAGCCCTGGTTTATGGCGGGGTGTGAAGTACGATTTGGGTGCAGCAAGTGATGTTCCTGACGCATTCCCCGGCCAGTTGACGCCGACAAATGGTAATGTTGGTTCAGTTCCTGGTGAGGTAGTGACTGAAAGTGACGGGAAGGTGAATTTCACTTATTCCTATCCGAAGTCCAGCGCGCTCTGGCATGTGGTTCGTATTTCTGCACGAACCATGGTGGCAGGTAGCGAGGCGACCACAAACTACGTATTTAGGTTGTCTGCACTGGAATCGGACGTGAAACCTTGCCGTATCCCGGACTCTCCTTACACGCCACCTAAGTAAGTAGCGGTAAGAAAGACCATTTCCCCGTATCTCTGATTGAAATTGGAGATATGGGGAATTTTTTGAACTATTAAATAGTTTGCTATTTAATAGTTTGGCATGTATTATGGGTAGTAATAACTGTGCAATGGGATTAAAAGCAGTGGAGAGTAACATCGACTCATTAAGGTTGGACAATCAGTTGTGTTTCACACTGTACTCAACCTCATTGGCGATGAATAAGGTATATCGGCGACTTTTGAAGCCGCTGGCGCTGACCTATCCCCAGTATCTGGTCATGGTGGTGTTGTGGGAAAAGAATTCGCTTCTGGTCAAAGACATCGGTGAGCGTTTGTTTCTGGACTCCGCCACGTTGACACCGCTTTTAAAGCGTATGGAGGCTCAAGATCTGGTGTGTCGAACCCGTGACTTGAGCGATGAGCGTCAAGTGATCATCACCTTAACTGAGGCGGGCCAAGCGTTACGGGAGAAAGCGTTGGCAATTCCAGACATATTGCTCTGCGCAGTGGCATGCGACGCAGAAATATTGTCGTTGATCAAGCGAGAATTGGAAGCCTTAAGAAGCAGGTTGATGCAGTTTGCTGATACGCCTTGATTGGCGCGGGCGGTACGTTGGCGTGCACTCCTATTTCCATTTAAATGGTAGTGTGCTATTCAATAGTATTTAAAGGAGTTATACAGATGGCAGTTGAAAAAGTGTTGTATCGGGCTACCGCAAAAGCAACTGGCGGTCGGGATGGTCGTGCGGTATCGTCCGATCAGATGTTGGATGTCAAGCTGACCACGCCTAAGGAGCTAGGTGGCGCAGGTGGTGAGGGTACCAATCCTGAGCAATTGTTTGCTGCGGGATACTCTGCATGTTTCATCGGCGCGCTGAAATTCGTTGCTGGCCGGAACAAGATGGCCTTGCCGGCTGATACTGCCATAGAGGGCACGGTTGGTATTGGCCCGATTCCAAATGGCTTTGGTATTGAGGTTGAGTTGAAGATAGACCTGCCAGGAATGGATCGTGCCTTGGCGCAAAGCTTGATCGATCAGGCGCATCAGGTGTGCCCATATTCCAACGCGACGCGCGGCAACATTGATGTTCGCTTGATCCTGGTGTGATGTGCGGCAAGTCATGCTGTGACATGGGCTGCTTTTCAAGCAGCCCTTTTCATTTGGTCAGTTTGCCTGTGGCAGTCACGACCTGATTTGAAATCACGCGCTTATGCGGGGTTTCATAGCTTGTCCGGTATTCCGCACTGGCCCAGTAAACCTGCCTAGGTGTAAAGCGCACGGGCAACCAGTCCTTGCCGTGCCCTTTCTACTTTGACCCCGGTGCTGACTTTGCCTGCCGCCTCGGATCGTCAATTCATTTCATTTCGCGCAATTTGGCCGGTCGCTATGTGGTGTTCCTGCATGATTTGCACGACATAGCCCGCCAATGTATATGCCATGGCGGGCGTTTTCATCTGGTGCCTGATGCGTGTGCGCTTGATTGGAACGCCATACCCTGTCACCAGGTGATGCCTTCATTGTTTGGGTCTGGAGCGGGTCAGTTGCCAGACCATGCCACCCAGCACCGCAACGCCAAGCAGCAAGACGACCCATAGTGCGGCTTTGTTCCAATCTGGGGTGGAGGTGTCGTTGAGGGTGACACTTTGGCCCAAGTTGGCACCGCTCGATGAGTGTAGCTCACCCAGCGAGGCTGTCGTGATGGTGGGTGCACGTGGGGTGCCCCAGCCGGGGATCAGTGTGTCGATGGGCAGGCTGATCGATTGCTTGCCCGCTTGCCCGACCTGTAGTCGGTATGGCCCGTTGCCCTTGGCCAGAAACACCAGCTGATGGGCGGTACTGCCGATACGGAAGGTGGGCAGCGGCTGGCCGAAACCACCACCGCGTTCGTCGGCCTGGATCGATAGATATTTCACCAGCGTGCCGGGCAGCTGAAGTTGCTGGTGTGTCCATTCTCCCCCCTGTTGCTGCAGGCGGTATACCACATCGCTGACCAATGGCATCCAGGTTTGGCGGGCTTCTTGACGGCCAGCAATCTGTACTGGGATCAGGGTGTTGGTCTGCGCCAACTGGATGTCCAGTTGATCGATCTGCAGGGGGCGGGGCAATGTCAATACCAAGCCGTGCTTGGCATCGTGGCTGGCTTGCAGCGGGCCAGACCACACGGTGGGAGCCGCCTGCCAAGTGCGGTCGCCATAAGCCAGGCTGACTTTGTCCAGGCGAGGCGCGCTTTGTGGGGATTCCCACAGCAGGCGCAGGTAACGTGCGCGAGTGTGATCGAGCTCAATGGTTTGTTGGCTGATCTGTTGCCCATTGTAGGCAAGCCGTGCCAGTTGCGCGACATTCAGTGGGTGCCAGCTGCGCAGGTCGTCGCTGGTTTCGATACGGACACGCTGAAAGCCGGTCTGGCTCGCGTCCCAGTCCAGGTTGAGCCGCACCAGAGGCGCATCGATACGGCTGGCATCCAGCACATAGCCAACGGTTTCGGCTTGGCGGCTCGGGGCAGCCTGCGGGCTGACCTGTATTACCGTGCCCTCGTTGTTACGTGACACCTGAACCATCATCGTATCAGCCGGCTGGCCGGGCTCGCCCTTGAGCGGGAAGGGAAGCAGCTCGGTGTGGTTGAGTGCCTGCCTGCTTTGGCCTGTCTCGCGGATCAGGCTGAAAGGGACGGCCTCGCCTTGGTTGTTGAATACGCGCAGATCGGCAAGATAGGGGTCGCTGGCGGCCAGCACGACTGACATCGGTACTGTCAGCCGGTGAAAAGGCCCACTACCTTGGACGTGGATCGGTGCTTCTGCTGCGGGGCTGGCCAGGGCAATGCTCGGCAGGGTGGCCAGCAGCCATGCCCAGGCAGGGCGGTTCAAGCGTTTCATGGGTTGTCCTCTTTTGCTTGGCTGGCGGGTTTGGGGGGCAGGGGGGCAAAATAGCCCACGATCAGCAGCAAGACGCCTACGCCGATGAATGAGACGATCCGTGCCAGTCCACCTCGGTTGCCCAATTCCACCAGAAACAGTTTGGTGACGACGATGCCAGCCAATGCTGCGCCGATCATCCATACCTGCCGCCAGCCACGACGATGGGCGGTAATCATCAGGCCCAGCGCTGCGAGGCTCCACACCAGCGACAGGCTGGCTTGCACCAACATTGAGCGCATCAGATCCTCAAACTGGAAGGGCACATCGGCCAGCTGATGGGCGCCACGGAAGACCGCGCAACTCAGCATCAACCAGAGCGAGGCGCCTACTGCGACCTGCCAATGTGGCCGGGCGATGGTGGGCGGCCATGTCTCAGCGCGGGCTTGCAGCCAGAGCACAATGCTCGCCAATACCAGCAGTTGGCCAATTTCCAAGGGATTGAGCAGCGGCAGGTAGGGGAGTGGGGCAGCCAGGCCTGGGCTCATCACATTGCTGAGCCAGAACCAGCCCAGGCTGACCACCGCCACCGGCCAGGCCGCAGTATTGCGGTAGCGGGCCTCGTACTGTTGGATGGGCCACCAACGTGCAATGCGTTGCGATGTCATGGCGACCAGATAGGCTGCGGGTACCACGACCCCGCCCAGCCAGCGCCAAGCGGTATGTTCATCGCTCAGCTGCAGCAGTAAGGCACGCATCTCACATGACAGCATCAGTAGCATCACCCATACGCCACCCACATGTGCCATGCGGGCAATCGGCACCGGGTAGTGCTGATCCAGCTTACGTAAGGTCAGACCGTGCATGGCCACCACCAGCGTCCAGCCCAGCCAGCCCCAGTCGGCCAGTGGGTGATAGGGAGAGGCATCCACCACGCTGATCAGCAACAGGCCGCCTGCAGCGGGCATCAGCATGGCGCTGAGCACGGCCATGGCCTGCCATTGCCAGCGGCGGGCGACCGCTTGCCATGCCCAGACCGACAAGGTCAATACCACGAGTAGCAGGTGCCGGGTGGGTTGGGCGTCGAACAGGCGCCAAAGCTCGGTTGACCAGGCATAGGCCCACCAGGCGGTGGCCCATGTCAGCAATACGCTGCTGATGTGGCCTAGGCCGGCCATCAGCTGATCTGCGCCGGGTTGCCGCTGGGTTTCACGCCACAGGCGCCATCCGCCCAGATAGGCTGCCAGTGCCAGGGTGGCGGGTGCCCAGAAATCGATATGCCCCAATGGTGTCAGCGTCGGGTCTAGGAAGACATGATCGGACAATGACCAGATCAATGCAGCGCCACCAACGATCTGTAGCACCAGCCCAAACAACAGCGCCCAGCGTTGTTTCAGCCAAGCGCTCAGCCAGATGATGCCCAGCCCGCTGACGGCCCACACCGCGCTGGTGGTCTTCCAGGGGGCGACGAACAGCACAGCCAGATTGATGAATACCAAACCGGACAACATGCCCAGACCCAAAGGCCGCATCACGGCGGGATCAGTTTTGGCGACCGGGTCGCGCATGGCCATGGCCAGCCCGGCAATGGCTGCCAAGCCCAGCATGCTGGCGGCAAGTAAGCCTCGCCAGCCCGATGCCAGCACGGCACCTTGATCACCAGCCTGTAGATGCAGCAGGAAGACGAGCCCCCCCATGGCCTGAACAGCCAGCGCTGCAAACAACCAGTTGCGATCTTGCAGGCGTAAGCCGAGGTAGAGCGTGATCAGCCCCATGAGCGCCCAGGCCATGGTGGCACCCTGGGCATCCAGCCACAGGGCAGGGATCAGATCGAGCATGGCCAGCCCAGCCCAGGACAACAGGCCAGGGCGTTCCCAGCGGTGTTGCGGCTCGACTGGTGCGTTGCGCAACTGCCAGTAGCTGAACAACAGGGCGCCACCCAACATGATGGCCCCCAGCGCCGAGCCTGTCAGCAGTGTGTCCGTGCCCGTGCTCAAGGTGTTCAGGTAAGCCAGCAACGCAATGAATTGCAGACACAAGGCGAAGGCACGCGCAATCGGGCGTCGTTGGCGCAGGCCCACCCAGAAGATGCCAGCTCCTTCCACCGCCCAGGCGGCGGAAGTCCATTCAGCATCCAGCCCCAGAGGGATGGCCAGCGTGCCGAAAACCACGCCCAGCGCCAGCAGAATCTCCATCAACAACATGTGTCGCCATTGTGAGTGACGATGCAGCCAGCTGGCCAGGATCAGATACACCCCGCCTATGGCCAGCGCGCTGAATGCCGGGCCAAAAGTCAGGTGGCGGATTACCGCATATTGCAGACCAAACCCAATCAGCGGTGTGCCAAACAACACCGTACCATCGACATAGTTGGCTTGTCTGGCCGACCAGGCAAGCAGGGCCTGTCGGTCAGCTGGGTTCGGCGCAGCCTGGGCGTCGCGCAGGGTTCGCCGGGCAAACAGCAGGCCAATGGCGAGATACATCAGGAAGAACAACACCAGAAAGGGCTCGGTGCTGGCAAACAATGTCGGGTGGTAGCTGCGCAGGCCCCATGCGGTGCCGATGCCGAAGGTGCCGATAAAACCGACTAGATTCAGCATGCGCCAAGCTTTGAACCAGGCAATGCAGAAGATGCCCGCGTTCAACAAGGCAAAATAGCTGAACAGCGCAACATGATTACCACCGCCAGTCGAGGCCAGGATTGGTGCGGCAAACCCACCCAAGGTGCCCGCCAAGGCAAGAGCCAGTGCGTCCTGCAAGATCGCCAGGGCGGCGGCACACAGGGTGATGAGCACCAACAATGCAAACCCCACTTGAGGGGGGATCAGTGGGTGCAACCGCATCGCGGCAAATACCGTGAGATAGAGGACTGCGATACCCGTCCCTTGCATGGCCAGCCCATAAGTGGCTTGCTTGGTCCGCACCCGCCAGCCGATCACCAGCAACGAGACCGCCGCCAAGGCCACGCTGGCGTAACGTAGCTCCACCGGCACTACGACCCGCTCCGACGCATAGCGCAGCAGGAAAGCCAAGCCCAGGAACAACAGCAGGATGCCGATCCGCAGCACCGTATTGCCGCCCAACAGCCAGGCCTGCAATGCCGCCAATCTGCGTGATAGCCAATCGGGCTCGGCAGGTGTGGGCTGGGGCTGCCGCTGGTGCACTGATGCTGGGGGGGCGGGCACTGGCGAAACGGGCGGTGGTGTAGTCTCAGCGGGCTGCTCGATGGTCTCGTTGCTTGCTGGTGGCGGGCTGAATTCGATGAAAGGAGGCTCAGCTGGTTTGTCCTCCTCATGGGTCGGCTCTGGCATGGCCTGTAGAATCGCCGCCTCATCAAATGCCAATGCACGGATTGGTTGATCGTCCTCGGCGGGGGCTGCATCTGCCGGCGGCGGAGCAGCCGTCAGGGGCTCGGCCATGACAGCAGGGGGCGCCGTCGTGGCTGGTTGGGCGTGTTCCAGGCGGCTGATCCGCTCATGGATATCGAGCGTGACCTGGTTGAAATGCGCTCTCAATTGATCGAGCTGTTCATTGAGCCGGGCATTGTCTGTGTTGCTGTCGGCCAGCCGTGATTGCATGGTCAGCAACATGCCTGTCAGCCAGCCGATGATGGCGCCCAGCAGCCCTGCCTGGAAGCTTTCAAGTAAAGCCCCGGCGACCAGGGCCCCGATAATGAGTAGGACAACACTGAGCAAAATGTGCTCCTTGGGTAAGGCACATGACCGGCTGCGATGGGTGGGTCAAACCGGGCACATTGATTTACCAGTACGGTTTAGGCGGTAGTCTATCGATATCCTGCGGTGCCAGCTGGCTGGCCATCAACCAGCCACGCAGCATGCCGATCAACTCAGCCTCATCAGTCTTGCGGATGTGTCCCATCACCCCCGCCAGGCGGGCAATGGCTACACGATGATCATTGCTGCGGCCCAGCTCGGTCTGCAGCCGGGCCAGCCAATCTGCATATCGCTCATAGCGACGGCCTGCAAATGTCGTTTCTGAAAACTCACCCAGATAGCGGAGCTTCTTGGCCTGGATGCGACTCTGATGCAACGCTTCATCGACCTCTGCAGCCGCCTGCAGTGCTTTCTGCAGGCGTTTGGATTGTCTTTGCAGCAACGGAACCAACGCCTCACCGAAAGTGGTGCTGGCTACATGGTGGGCAAGCGCCGTGAAATACCGCCCCCAGGTCAGCAGGCAAAGCTGATAGCGTCGGCTAGTCAGGGCCAATCTGGCTTCATCATGTGCGCTGTAGCCGCATGCCACCAGCCTGGCGTGCAGCCGGCTGCGTGCGGGGTGTGGGCCAATGTTCTGCAATAAGGGGGGCAGCGTTTCGTTCAACAGCACGTCCCAATCCCGGGCCTCACCCAGCAGCCCTCCCAGCCAACGTAATTCGCCGTTCAGGTGCTGGACTGTCGCCGGGTCGGGGAGCACGTCGCGGAATGTGCCCAGCAGCACCCGCAGCCGTCGCAGGGCCACTCGCATCTGATGCAGGTATTCCAGATCATCCGGGTGCGTGAGAAAGCCACGTTCATTCTGCTGGAAATGGCCAAACAAGCTGTCCGCCAAGGCTTGCACCGCCCCAAACAGCGGCATGGTGTCATCGATCATGGGCAGCGCCCACTTCTGGGGAGGCGTCACCGACTCACCATAGGCCAGACGATAGCCCCGCTCAGCCTTGCTGGCATTCTCGATCTGGATATGGAACCGCTCCGCCAGCGCCAAAGCCAGGTCGAACAATGCAGACACTGGGCCGCGCTTCAGCTCCAGCTCGATTTCGCACAGCGGCTCGGATTTGTCCGCCACGACAATTTCACCTTGATCCAGCGCCAGCTCGATCTCGACATCTTCTGCAGGGCGCAACAGGCGCACCGTGCGGTGGAAATTGGTTGCAAACACCGGTGCCAGGCGGCTGACCCGATCTACATCGAACCAAGCTGCCCAAGGGCTGTCTGCCGCTGGCTCAAAATCGAGTACACGGCTGCTGACGGGGTATTCCAGCTCTGGTCTGGCGTGTAATCCACCGATCACCTGGCCGCCGCCTTTGATGGTTTGCAGCCACTGATTGCCTATTCGCCTCAATCGCAGGCCGATCCGAGCGGCCTGCAGCTCACGCTCGGCGGTATCGAAATAGATGTTTTCCAGTTGGATCTGCCGACTGCGGGTCTTTGCGGCAGGCTTCAGGAGCGGGTCTTTCAGCAGCTTGCCGATATCACTCGCATCGATCAGTAGTTTGAGTTCAACTTCCATTTTTGGGGAATCAGCGGCCAAATCAACTCAGACTAGATTAACGTGAAACCCGCTCAGCGGCCAGTGCCAGGGTGGGTGGCATGCTATTTCGCCCTGGAAAAGTAAACGGGCTGCACTGGGCAGCCCGTTGAGATGACAGGAGAAGTCAGCCGGTAAGCCGGGTTCTGTCGTGGACAATCATTCCTCTAGGCCTTGCATTGCTCCAAGGCTCAAGCTGCCTACCCGCGGACTCGGCGAGCAACTTCATCGTCCGCCTATTTGGCATTGCTCCGGGTGGAGGTTACCGCGTTTCACCGTAACTGAATACGCTCGTCTCTGTGGCCCTATTCCTCGCCTTGCGACGTACGGCTGTTAGCCGTCACCCTGCTCTGTGGAGCCCGGACTTTCCTCCCCCCGATTGCTCGGGCAGCGATTGTCTGGCTGACTTCAGATGGCATTCTATCATGGCTTGTATTCGCATCGGCTGCTGCTGGCCAATTTGTCATGCCGCAATCTGCAAAGTGATCTTACCCAGATGCTGGCTGGTTTCAAGGCAGGCCAGCGCCTCGGCACTGTGTCGCCAATCCAGGCTTGGGCCGAGCAGTGGTCGGATCTGATGGGCGGTGATGGCCCTGGCCGCTTCCGCCAGATCCGCCACACTGCCAGTGTTGTTGCCCTGCAGGCGGAGCCCCTTGGTGATGAGTGGCAGCAGGTTGAGTTGCAGCATGTGGCCGGTGACCATGCCGATTACAAAGATAGTTGCCCCAAGTGCCGCGGCGTTCAATGATTGACCGAATGTCGCATTGCCGCCTGTCTCCACGACCAGATCCACGCCTCGGCCTTCGGTCAAGCGTTGGACTTCCACATCCCACGCCGGTGTGCTCCGGTAATTGATGGTGTGATCGGCACCCATCCGACGCACAGCATCCAGCTTGGCATCTGAGGACGAGGTAATGATGACCTTGGCGCCACTGGCCTTGGCGAATTGCAAGGCATACAGGCTGACCACGCCGGTGCCGAGCAATAGCACGGTGGAGCCGGGTGTCAACCGGCCTGCTTTGATGGCATTCCAGGCTGTGGTGGCGGCGATGGGTAAGGTGGCTGCCTCCCGATCGGTCAGGTGCGCAGGTGTCCGGATCAGACCGGCGGCGGGCACCACGGTAAACTCTGCCAAAGAGCCAGGGACGGACAGCCCGCGTGCGCGCTGCAAGCCGGTCGGTGAGATGGGGCCAGTTGCCCAGTGTGGGTAAAAGTGTGGAACAACACGATCACCGACTTGCCAATCCGTTACCCCATCACCCAGCGCGGCGATTTCGCCGGCCCCATCGGCCACAGGGACGATAGGATAAGGTATGCCGGGGAACATGCCTTGCACGATCATCCAATCCACGTAGTTCAGGCTTGCGGCATGGAGCTTGACCAAGACTTCGCCATGGCCCGGTGTGGGTGTTTCCAGCGTCACGGATTGCAGGTTTGCCAAGCCTGGTGCAGATAAAGACATGACTTTCATTTGTAGACCTCCCAGTTCAAAAGGAAGTTCGATTAAACTATTGCATGCATTGCATATCAATTCTTGAAAGGCAATTTACTCATGCAAATTATGCAAGAATCAATGTTGCCACCCTCCATCGAGCAGCTCACGACGTTCATGGCGGTTGCCAGGCAGGCCAGTTTTGCTGGGGCGGCGGATGTGATCGGGAAAGATGCTTCGGTGTTGACCCGCCGGGTTCATGCACTGGAGCAGCATCTAGGCGTCAAGCTGTTCGAGCGGACGACGCGCCGCCTTGCACTGACCGAGGCTGGGCAGCGCTATCTGGAACGGGTCAGCCGCGCCTTGGAGGAATTGACCAGTGCTCAGCAGGAGGCCAATACCTTGGTCAGCGTGCCACGTGGTTGGTTGCGCCTGTCATTGCCGCGCACGTTTGCTCATCGTTGTATCTCACCTTGGCTGCCGGAATTCATGGCCGCCCACCCGGAAATCCAAGTGGATGCACGGCATACTGATCAATATGTGGATCTGGTGGCTGAACACTTCGATGTGGCGATCCGGCTGGGCGAAACCCTGTCTGACAGCGGTCTGGTGGCGAGGCCGGTCGCGGAATACGGTAAGTATCTCTATGCCTCGCCAGATTATCTACAGCGTAAAGGCATGCCCACTCACCCGGCCATGTTGGATGCATTTGATGGGCTGATCTATACCGGCGCTGCACAACCCGCTGAATGGCTGTTGAGCGAAGCTGGGCAGCAGGTGCTGGTGCAGCCCATCGTGCGCTTGGCATCGGATGACGTAGTCACCTTGTTGCGTGCGGCTTGTTGTGGTCTTGGGGTGATCGCATCGGCGGACTGGGCGGTGCAGGACGAATTGGCAAATGGCGAGCTGGTGAAGATTCTGCCGACGTGGTCAGTGGGGCCGCGCCGCTCGGTCTATGTGGTCACGCCTTCACGTACACTGTTGCCCGCCAAGACTCGGGTGTTCATCGACTGGGCCAGTCAGCGGCTGGCCCAGCAGCTTGAAACCGCCAACGGGATGAGCTGACTCAGCGCATCTTCCAGCTGATGATCTCACCCGCACGCAGGGGTACGACAGTCGAGTCACCGAATTGATACTCTGCAGGCACCGTCCAGCTTTCCCTCGCCAGGGTGATGGTGTCGGTATGGCGTGGCAGCTCGTAGAAGTCAGCGCCGTTGAAGCTGGCGAAGGCTTCCAGCTTGTCGAGCGCGTCAACACTTTCAAATGCTTCAGCGTACAGCTCGATGGCGGCATGGGCGGAGTAGATGCCGGCACAGCCACAGGCCGCTTCCTTGGTGTGTTTGGCGTGAGGGGCGGAATCCGTGCCGAGGAAGAATTTCGGGCTGCCGCTGGTGGCGGCTGTCAGCAGCGCCACGCGGTGCTCCTCGCGTTTCAACACGGGCAGACAGTAGTGATGCGGGCGCACGCCGCCGATGAACAGTGCGTTGCGGTTCATCAGCAGATGCTGTGGTGTCAGCGTGGCGCCGATGTTGTCAGGGGCAGCCATCACAAACTGGGCGGCCTGTTTGGTGGTGATGTGCTCGAAAACCACTTTCAAACCAGGGAACTGGCGGGTGAGCGGTATCATGACGCGATCGATGAACACCGCCTCGCGATCAAACACGTCCACCTCGCCGTCCGTGACTTCACCATGTACCAGCAGTGGGAGTCCCTGTTTTTCCATCTCGGCCAGCACGGTGGCACATTTGCCCAGCAGGTCTGTCACGCCGGAATCCGAATTGGTGGTGGCCCCGGCGGGGTAAAGTTTGATGGCTTTGACGAACCCGCTTTGTTTGGCCTTGACGACCTCGGCTGGCGAGGTCAGGTCAGTCAGATACAACACCATCAGCGGCTCGAACCGACTGCCTGCCGGCAGGGCCGCCAGAATGCGCTCGCGATACGCCCCAGCCAATTCGACCGAGGTGACCGGTGGCTTCAAGTTCGGCATCACGATGGCTCGCCCGAATTGGCGGGCCGTGTCTTGCAGCACGTCGCGCATGGCAAGGCCATCGCGGAGGTGGAGATGCCAATCGTCAGGGCGGGTCAGGGTGAGTTGCTGGGTCATGAGGCGGCTCGCAAGATCAATGAGAACAAGCAAGCATTATAACGTGCTTCAATCATTTGCCTTGAGCTTGAGCGCCGCGTCGTATAGCTGTTTCTTGTTGGCGCCGGTGATCTCCGCCGCCAAGCCCGCCGCCTGCTTGACCGGCAGATCTTTCAGCAAGATGCCAAGCACACGCAGTATCTCGGGGCTGATCGACGCATCGGCTTCGATTGCCGGGGCTCCCTCGATGATCACCACGAATTCACCCCGGGTCTGATTGCTGTCTGCGGCAAACCAAGCCGCGACCTCGCCCAGTGGGCAGCGGTGAATGGTCTCGAAGGTTTTGGTCAGCTCGCGGGCCAGCAGAACACGCCGCTCAGCACCAAAGACCTCGGACATGTCTGCGAGGCATTCCTCGATACGGTGCGGCGCTTCATAGAACACCAAGGCGTGAGGCGCATCCAGCAAGGGTTGGAGCGCCTTTTTGCGCTGCCCTGATTTAGGTGGCAGAAAACCATAGAACAGGAACTGATTCTGGGTGAAGCCGCTGGCCGACAAGGCGGTGACCACGGCGCTGCAGCCGGGGATGGGGACAACCTTGAAACCAGCCTCCCGGACAGCATCGACCAGAATCGCGCCTGGGTCACTGACGGCGGGGGTGCCAGCGTCGGACACTTGCGCCACGGATTTGCCCTCACGTAGCCATGTGATGATACGTTCTGCTTCGCGCCGCTCGTTGTGCTCGCGTACCGATACCGTTTTGGTCAGAATCTGGAATGAGGCCAGCAGCTTCTGTGTGACCCGTGTGTCTTCCGCTGCGATCACATCGACACCCCGCAGGATATCCAGCGCACGCGGACTTAAATCGCGTAAATTCCCAATGGGGGTGGCCAACACATATAATACGCCTTCTTCCACGGCGCGATTCTCCAGATGCGACAACGTATTACCTCATTCCTGCTAGCGATAAGCTGCATACTATACGCAGGCTGTGCCCACCAGGCCAGTCATACGCCTGCTCCGATCGAGTCACGGGAAGCCAAACCTGCATACAAATTGGCACCGGTGCCAGCTAGCCCGCCTGTGGCGGCGAGCAAGACAACGCCCGGCAAGGCGACCGCCGATCCCAAGCCGCTTGCCACACCGGTAAAACCTGCCACGCCGGCCAGCCCCCCGCCTGCCCGTGAGGTCGAGGTGACGCCATTGCAGGCGACACCTCCTTTGACCACGCCGGCACCAGATACACCAGTGACATCCAGTACACCTGCAGCTGCCCCGACGCCCATGATCGCGTTGTTGCTGCCAATTGGAAACAAGGCATTGGGTGTGCCTGCAGAGGCGTTCCGAGATGGGTTCATCGCTGCTGCCAATGCCAAGCCGGAAACCGATCTGCCGATCCGTGTCTACCCGACCAATGAGCTGACGGATGATCTGTTGTTCAACTATAAGCAAGCGGTGGATGAGGGCGCCAGAGCTGTCGTCGGCCCGCTGACCAAGCCAGCGATCAGCACGTTGTCCAGTTCGGGGCTGGTGTCTGTGCCCACCCTGGCCTTGAATACCGTCGATTCCGGGGCCAATTTGCCTGATCTGCTATACACCCTGAGTCTGTCCGCCGAGGCGGAAGCCCGGCAGGTGGCCAGGGCAGCATATGGCGGTACCCAGTCCCGAGCCATGATCATCGGTAATGACAGCCCGCTCAATCGGCGCATCGCCCAAGCGTTTGGCGAAGAGTGGCGACAGCTGGGTGGTACGATCGAGGCGGACTATCAAGTAGGTAGCCAGGCAACTTTGCAACGCCTGCGCGAGACGCTGGACCGTATCCGCCCTGAGTTGGTCTTTTTTGCGCTGGATGCCAAGCGGGCTCGCCAAGTCCGGCCCTATCTTGGCTATGCGATGCCGGTCTATGCCACCTCGCAGGTGCACAACGGTCTGATGAATGCGCCGGTCAATCGCGAGCTGCTGGGGGTGCAATTTGTGGACATGCCTTGGTTGACCGACAAAGCGAATCCCCTGGTCAGCCAATACCCAGCCATCCCTCAGAAATTGACAGCCGATCTGGAGCGTCTGTATGCATTGGGTATCGACGCCTATCGGATTGCTGCCCGCATGGCCAAAGGCGACGTGATATCGAGCTTCGAAGGGGTGACCGGACATGTGGAGCTGAAACGTCAACAGTTTTTACGTACCGTTCCGTTGACTTCATTCGGTAGCGATAGCAACCCATGAGCATGGATGGCGCCGCAGCAGAAGAGGCGGCGGCCCGCTTTCTGGTGCGTCACGGCCTGACCATCGTGACACGGAATTACCGCTGCCGCTTTGGTGAAATCGACGTGATTGCCAATGATGGGAACACAATGGTGTTCGTCGAGGTCAAAGCCCGTTCCGGGAAAGGCTTCGGCGGCAGCATCTACAGCATTACACCGGCCAAACAACGCAAGCTGTTGGCCGCCGCTCAACACTATCTCGCCAGCCTGGGTCGCGAGCCTGCCTGCCGATTCGATGCAATTTTGTTCGATGGCAGCGGCGACCCGACTTGGCTGCGTAACATTCTGGAAGCCTGACAATGGATTTGGTTGAACGAATCAGCCGACAATTTGCCGACAATATCGAGCTGACCACACGCGTGATGCATGAATTGTCACCAGGGATTGCCCACGCTGCCGAACGTATCGTGGCTTGCCTGATGGCCGACGGCAAGCTCCTGGCCTGTGGAAACGGCAGCTCTGCGACCGATGCCCAGCGCATTGCCTCTTTATTGTTGAACCGCTTTGAACGCGAGCGGCCCGGTTTGGCTGCATTTGCCTTGACCAGTGATGCAACTACACTGGCAGCGATTGCTGAAGACTACGACTTTGACTTGGTCTACTCAAAACAAGTGCGTGCTATCGGCCAGCCTGCTGACCTGCTGCTGGCGGTATCCGCCAGCGGCAGCGCGGCCAATGTGGTGGAGGCGATCCATGCCGCACACGAGCGGCAGATGGGTGTCATTGCGCTATCTGCCGAGGGAAGCCTGATCGGTGATGTGCTGACCTCTGACGATGTGCACCTGCAAATTGCCGACGACCACGCCCCCAGGGTGAGAGAACTCCATATGTTGACGTTGCATGCCCTGTGCGACGCCATAGACTGCATGCTATTGGGAGCTGATTAAATGAAGAAAACCTATGTACTGATCGGCCTGATGACTTTGGCCATGCCCGTTTTGCAGGGTTGTGTCCCTTTGGTGGTCGGCGCGACCGCAGGGACGGTCTTGGTGGCAAATGATCGCCGCACCACTGGCACGCTGATCGATGACCGGTCGATTGAGTTGAAACTGGAAAACCGACTGAAGGACGAGTTTGGTGATCGTGCCCATGTCAACGTAACCAGCTATAACCGGGCCGCGCTGTTGACCGGCGAGGCGGAGAGCGGCGATGTGAAACAAGGTGCAGAGCGCGCAGCCAGAACCATCCCTGGTGTGGGCAAGATCCACAACGAGATCGTCATCGGCCCGAATGCCTCACTGGGCTCGCGTACCTCGGATGCCACCACGACGACGCGTGTCAAGACGGCGCTGATCGGCAATACCAGCATCAACGCCAATCAGATCAAGGTCGTCACCGAGGCCGGGAGTGTCTATTTGATGGGCATGGTGAGCCGATTTGAAGGGAAGACGGCGGCAGACATCGCTGCCAGCATTTCCGGCGTGAAGCGGGTGGTGACGCTTTTCGAATACCTGGATTGAGCGGGGCTCAAGCTGCTGCCTGAAACAGCCGGGTATGGTTCGTACCCGGCTTTTTTGTGTTTGTCACCTGTGATGGCCAGAGCTGCAATGCATTCGACAGAAGCAGGCTTCCATCAACAATACCGTATTGAGTCATGTGGAAATCTACTTCGCCACGCTTGGTTGGCACCTTGTTCATCTTGCTGTCTGCGTTGGCATTCGGGGTATTGCCGCTATTTACGCACTATATCTATGCCGCTGGCGCAGATACCCGCACGGTTCTGATACTGCGCTTTTCGATTGCTGGGGCGGTGATGGTGGGTGTGATGCTGGCCCGGAACGAGACATGGCCGCGTGGCCGGGCGTTGCTGGGGCTCATAGCCATGGGGGCGATCGGCTATGCCGGTCAGTCATTCTGCTATTTCACGGCTTTGCACTATGCCAGCGCAGGTTTGGTCGCTTTGCTGCTTTATCTGTACCCGATTCTTGTCACACTTTTGGCAGTCATTTTGTTGAAGGACAAGATGACCCGCCCCAAGCTGATCGCGCTGGCCCTAGCCAGCGCGGGCCTGGTGATGACCATCGGGCCAGCGCTGGATGGTTCCTTGCTGGGCATTGGTCTGGGGCTGCTGGCGGCGATCATCTATTCACTCTATGTCATTGCCGGCTCGCGTCTGACTGTCGGCGCGAGTCCAATGGCATCCGCCACGGTCATCATGCTGTCTGCCGCCACCACATTCAGCCTCAGCATGGTCAATGGTGAGCCGGCGTGGCCAACAGGCATGGTGGGTTGGTCGGCCATGGTGATGTTGGCCTTGATCTCTACTGTTGTGGCGATTGTCACCTTTTTTGCGGGATTGACCAGGCTGGGGCCGAGTGAATCATCAATGTTGTCCACGTTCGAGCCGGTGGTCAGTGTGGCGGGTGCGGCTTGGTTGCTGGGTGATCAGATGAGCATCTGGCAGTGGTTCGGTGGTGGCTTGATCCTGGCATCGGCATTGCTACTGGCTAGGTCGGGCACCGCTCAGGCCGCAGACTGACAGGCAGTGCGACCCAGTGCAAGCTGGGATGCCACCGTGCCCTACGGGCCGGGCGCGGTGGTGCGTGGTGTCTCGATCAGCTTTCTACCTCAAGCACGACGACAGTATCGGGATCAACGGTTTCTGCGGGCAACTGAAGGGTGACAGTCTTCTGCTTCAGGCTGACGGATAGCTTACGTTTGTCCGCCAGATAGTATGCCTTGGCAATCTTCTTGAAGGGGAAGCCTTCCAGTTGAATCTGTTGATTACCCTTGAAGACATGTACATACATCTTGTCACCCTTTTGGGTGATGGCACCCCATTTCTGTGGCTTGATATAACCAGCGGTGGTGTTGTAGATGCTGTCACCATTCGCCTCCAGCCACTTTCCTGCCTCCAGCAGGCGTTCGGTGAATTCAGGCTGAATTTTGCCATTGGGCATCGGGCCGATATTCAACAACAGGTTGGCGCCCAGTGCAGAGGCTTTCACAATGTAATGGATGATGGTCTCGGTTGACTTGAAGGTATTGTCCGCCAGGTTGAAACCCCATGAGTTATTGATGGTTTCACATGTTTCCAGTGGCAACTTCTCAGAAGGTTTCTGAAAGCTCAGGCCCGCCGTGTTTTCCCCCGGCAGATCCCGCTCGAACATTTGAAAATCTTCACCAGGGAAAGGTGAAAGGTGGTGGTTGTTGCCAATCAGCGTCTGTGGCTGCAGGCGATGGATCAATGAATAGATCTCATCATAACGCCAATCGATTCGGGATGTCCGGTCGGCATGGCCTTCGGGGTTGGTCTGATCCCAGTGACCGTCGAACCAGATACCATCGATTTTTCCGTACTGCGTCAGTATTTCAGTCAATTGGTTTTTCATGAACGTAAGGTAGTCTTCCCACTTGCCTTGCGTTTTTCTACCGCTGGATTGGCCAGTTCTACCGGTCTTCCATGCGTAGTCTTCCCTGCGCCAATCGAGCAAAGAATAATACACAAACAATTTGATGCCCTGCTTGTGGCACTCGTCGGCAATCTGCTTGAGGATATCCTTCTTGTAGGGAGTATTCATGATATTGAAATCTGAATACTTGGTATCCCATAAACTGAATCCATCATGGTGTCGAGCAACGAACGTGATGTACTTCATGCCCGACTTCTTGGCCAGCCCAACCCACTCCGCCGCGTTGAATTCGGTTGGGTTGAAGAAATCCTGCAGCCGCGAGTAACTATCGACCGTGATTTTTTTTTCATCCATTACCCACTCACCCGCGCCCGGGATGCTGAATGGCCCCCAGTGGATGAACAAGCCGTATTTGGCATTGCTGAACCATTGTCTTGCCGCAAGGTTGTCAGCGGTGGGTGTGTAATTCTCTTGAGCAGCGGCGATACTTAAGGAGGTGAGCATCATCAATATGGCAAAGAGTTTTTTCATGGTGGAGAGAAGTGGCGTAAGGGTGAAAAAATGATAACACGCTGGATGGTGCTACTGGCCATGAAAAGACCTGCTTGCTACCCTGCAGGCCTAGTCATCAAGGCGGCTGCTTTCAAGTGGCGGGTTGCCTGGGCTGAAGGCGAGAGGAGGGTATCTGGCAACCGTTCCCGCCATGACTAACACTTTGCTGATTACATGTTATGCTCAACAGAGAGGCTGTCGAATTGCCCTTGAGAATCTGGCTGCTCCCTATTGGAAGCGTAGCAGCCAGTGCTGGTTTACATGGATTCATGGCCCTGCGCTGTAGCCGCCAGCCACGGGAACCGAGCAAGATGCGGCGCGGGCTACGACGCGATGTCAACAGAATCTGGGTGAGCTTGGAATTGACTCGTGAACTGAGCGTGCTGACTGTTATCCGTATTGGCTTGCTATTGGCGAGTCTTTGGCTTCCATCCTTACATGCCGCACCTGAAAAGCTGCCTGCTGGCCTGGAGATCGGCATTTGTGATGATCAGGCTGAATGGCCCCCATTCATCTATTTTGAACGGGCCTCTGGCAAAAAAGGCAAACAGATTGTGGGGTATTCGGTTGACGTGATCAGCCGCATCCTGAATGAAGCGAAAATATCCTATTCCGTGCAATTGCTTCCATGGTCAAGATGTGTGGCCGAGTTGAAGCTGGGCAAGCGTTTTCAGCTGACATTGAATGTATCTCATAACCCCGAGCGGGCCAGGGACTTCCTGTTCAGTCGCCCCTATTATCGGCTGCACAGCTACTATTTCTATTCCAAGCATACTTTTCCCGATGGGCTGGCACTGGCATCGGCACAGGCGTTGAAACGGTATCGGCTGTGTGGGGTGGCCGGCTTCAATTATGTGCCTTATGGGCTGACGCCTGATGATCTGGATACCAGCGCGCGCAGTTTGCTGCAGCTGCCGCCGAAATTACACCGTGATCGTTGTGATGTGTTCGTTGAAAAGCTGGAAGTGATGGCTGGCTATACCAGCCTCGGGCAAGACATATTGGCTGATTTCAGCCTTGGCTATGCGCCCCTGCCAGGCATCGAGCCTAGCCCTTTCCATATGATGGTGTCTCGGCAATGGCCTTACGCAAGCGCCTTGATCGAGCTGCTTGATGCAGGTATCAACCAGCTCGAATCCAAAGGAGAATTGACGCGTTTCAAGCAGCGTTACCGTTTGTCGCAATGAGGGTCGCTGCTGCCGCAAGTGACCGTGCCAATGGAAGGCCGGATCTGTTTTTGTTTTTCTTCTTCCTGCCGGGCTTGGTCGATTTTCCGTTGTAGCTCCTGAATGGCTTCGTCGGCGCGGCGACGATCTTGCTCTTTCATATGTTCGTCCATACGCTGACGTTGCATGTCCGCCATCTCTGCTTCAAACCGCTCACGGGTTTTCTGATATTCGTAGGTGTATTGATTGCGTGCGCTTTCCCTGCGTGCATCAGCCATGGATTGTTCAGCGGCGGTTCTCAGTTGCGCGGCTTGGCTTGCGGACATTTCGCTACGCTTGCGCTCGTTCTCCAGGCTGTTGACTTCCACTTCTGCAACTTGCAGAGCGGCTTGTTGACGGGCCTCCTCAGCTTCACGCTGTGCTTGTTCTGCCTGCTGGGCCAGCGCTTGACGACGCGCCTCAGAACGCTCTTTCTGAATCCAGAGGCCACTCATCAGGGCAATGGCAATTACACCAGCACCCACCATGACTTTGGTACTCATTGTGTTTCAGCCTCAACTAAGGTGTATGGAAAAATGGATTCTAGCATGCGCTTGTATAAATGGAATGGTGTGGTGATGCATTTATAGTGGTATGAATTATATGGATAAATGAATAACGCTACTGTGTGATGAAATGAATTTGTCGTGGCCAGCCCCAGCATGCTGTAGAGAGGCGTCATTGACGCGAATCGAGATCCAATTCCTGGATCTTACGGGTCAGTGTATTTCTTCCTAGGCCGAGCAATCCCGCCGCTTCAATGCGGCGGCCACCGGTGTGTGACAGGGCCGTCAGAATCAATGTCTTCTCGAACTGCCGGGTCAGATCGTCGATGATGCCGCTTTCGCCACGGCTCAGGCGCTGTTTGGCTTCGTTTTCCAGCGCGGCAACCCAGTTGGTGTGGCCGCTGCTTGTGTCTGCCTGATTTTCACGAATCTCGGGGGGGAGGTCGGCAATCTCGACATGTTGTCCCGGAGCCATGACAGTGAGCCAATGGCAGACATTTTCCAATTGTCGTACATTGCCGGGAAACTCGCATGTGGCCAGGAATGTCATGGCACTGTCCGATAGACGTTTGGGCTCCACGCCAAGCTCCCGTGCGCTCTTTTGCAGAAAGTGGCGGGCCAGGATTGGAATGTCTTGCTGTCGCTCACGGAGTGGCGGTAAGCGCAATCGGATGACATTCAAACGATGGAACAGATCCTCGCGGAAAGCACCTTCTTTGACGCGTTGCTCCAGATGTTGATGTGTCGCGGCGATCACCCGGACGTTGGCCTTGATTGGGGTATGGCCACCCACCCGATAGTAGAAGCCATCTGACAGAACACGCAGCAAGCGGGTTTGCAAATCCGGTGGCATGTCTCCGATTTCATCCAGAAACAGCGTGCCGCCTTCGGCTTGCTCAAAGCGGCCACGCCGCTGTGCTTGGGCGCCGGTAAAGGCGCCGCGCTCATGGCCGAACAGCTCGCTTTCTAGCAGATCCTTGGGTATGGCGGCAGTGTTGATGGCGATGAATGGGCTGGCTGCCCGTGGGCTGTGGCGGTGTAGGGCGCGGGCCACCAGTTCTTTGCCCGAGCCCGATTCTCCGGTGATCAGAACCGTTGCTGCAGATTGGCTCAGGCGGCCAATCGCCCGGAACACCTCTTGCATGGCTGGGGCTTGTCCGAGTATCTCTGGCGTGCCTTGTATATCTTCAGCGGTGGCGCCTTTCCGCATACTTTCATCTATGGCTCGCCTGATCAGCTCGATGGCATGATCGATATCGAAGGGTTTGGGCAGATATTCAAAAGCACCGCCTTGAAAGGCCGCGACCGCGCTGTCCAGATCAGAATGCGCTGTCATGATGATCACCGGCAGATCCGGCAGCCGCTCCTTGAGCTTTTGCAGCAAGTCCAAGCCTGATTCGCCGGGCATGCGGATGTCGCTGACCACGACTTGTGGCAGCTCCTGCTCAAGTGCAGTCAGCGCCTCTTGTGCGCTGGAATAGCTGCGGAAGTCGATACTTTCCCGACCCAGTGCTTTTTCAAATACCCAGCGGATGGAGCGGTCATCATCGATAATCCAGACGGGTTTCATGTCTTGTCCTTCGATTCGGCGCCAATCGGCAGCAGAATGGTGAAGTTGGTATGGCCAGGGCGGCTTTCGAAATCGATGGTGCCCTGGTGCTGCTGGATGAAATTCTGTGCCAGTGTCAGGCCCAGCCCGGTGCCATCAGGGCGGCCAGATACGAGCGGGTAGAACACATTGTCTTGCAGATGTGGAGGAATGCCAGGCCCGTTGTCGATGATCTGCAGGCATAAGGCCAAACGGTAGCGCTTGCGCGCCAGCGTCACCTGTCTGGACACCCTGGTCCGCATGATGATTTCACCCCGGCCATGCATGGCCTGCACTGCATTCCGGGCAATGTTCAACACGATCTGGATCAGCTGCTCCTTATCGCCAATGATGGCTGGCAGGCTGATGTCGTAGTCCCGCTTGATGGACAGGCCATGTTGCACCTCGGCAAGCAACAAGCTTCGTACCCGCTCCAGCACCTCGTGGATATTGACCTCGGTTACCTGGGGGATGCGATGGGGGGTCAGCAAGCGATCTATCAGCGATTGCAGGCGCTCCGATTCTTGAATGATCACCTGGGTGTATTCAGTCAGCTCCTTGCGGTCAAGCTCGTGTTCCAACAACTGCGCTGCGCCACGTATCCCCCCCAATGGGTTCTTGATTTCATGGGCCAGGTTTCGGATCAATTCTTTGTTCGCTTGTTGTTGAACCAGGATGCGTTCTTCATTGGCGATTTTCAGCTGTTGATCAATAGGGCGGATCTCCAGCAAGCAGGCCGCATGTGGTGATTCGATGGGCGTGACATTGCAGTCCACCCGCACATCGTGACCTGTTGCGGTGCCGAGTTTGAGATCGTGCTCAGCAATGCTCACATTTTTACTGATTGCGCTATCGACGACCTCTTGCAAACCAACACCCATCTTGGGTAGTGCGGCCTGCAGGTTTTGCCCCTGGATGCTCCGCAAAGGAAAGTCCAGTAAGGTTTCCGCTGCTGGGTTGGCGTAGCAGATGGCCTGCCGGTGATCAAGCGCAATCACCGCTGTATCGAGCAGATCCAGCCCTGAGAAAGCATTGAAAGACATGGTGCGCATGGTAGCCAATGATTCTCACCAATTAAGCAAATAATGGGCCAATTTTATTGGCCGATTGGTTTTATATCTTAAAACAATATTTTATAAGTATTTTGATGGCTTTCGATGCGTGGGTGGTCGCATCGTTTGCCCCAAGATGGAGCAGGGCGATTGAAAGACCGTCGCCATGCACTATATTAGTGCATGGTGGGTATGGGTGGGCAAGTCTGACGTGAGCAGGGAATCGGGCAGCCCCTACTCAGCGGATGTTCGACAACTCGCGGCGGATGGCATTGATGTTGGACTCGTGGTTGGATACCGCTTCGCGAGCCTTGCCCATCTTTTCCAGGCGGCGGGTGGCATCTTCACCAGGTTTGGCCACTTGCAGTTCATCGAGGTTTTTTCTGGCATCAGCCAGGAGTTTCTCTTCACCACGCAGCTCGTCTTCCAAAATGCCACGTCTGGTGGTGTCACGTTTGCGTTGGGTATCGCCATCGACGCGCGGGAAGTCAGAGGGGCCGACATTGATCGGCGCGGCTGATCCGTTGGACTTACCACCACGCACGCGTGGGCCGCTGATCTGGTTATAGATGCCTAGATCAAGTTTCTTTGCGCCTTTGATGGGCGTATTCGAGTAGGTCACCTGCCCATTTTCGTCCACGTATTTGTAGATTTCGGCTTGGACAGCAGCGGTGATTGCGCCAAACATCAACAAGGCCATCGTGTACGGGTAGCGTTTCATGTGGGCAGAGACTCGGGGAAAACAGGGGTTGAGACAGTTTGAGTTTACGGACATTCCTACTCGGGCGACAAGTGGTCGTGCGCAGGGCGTGGAATTCTATGTGTTCCTGGGCGAGTAATGCAAATGGAATATCTGCGCCGTGGCTGGTGTGGAACAAAGAAAAAGGAGCGGCGAGCCGCTCCTTTTCATGCCGCTTTTCGCTGATCGCCTTAGGACGAATAGTACATCGCGAATTCGACAGGATGGGTGGTCATGCGGAACTTCTGCACTTCCTCCATCTTCAACTCGATGTAGGAGTCGATCCAGTCGTCGCTGAATACGCCGCCGCGTGTCAGGAACTCGCGATCCTTGTCCAACGCTTCCAGCGCCATTTCCAGGCTGTGGCAGACTTTGGGAATCAGCTTGTCTTCTTCTGGTGGCAGGTCGTACAGGTTCTTGTCCATGGCATCGCCAGGGTGGATTTTGTTCTGTACTCCGTCCAGACCTGCCATCATCAGTGCGGCGAAGCACAGATATGGGTTGGCCAGCGGATCAGGGAAGCGGGCCTCGATGCGGCGTGCCTTGTCGGAAGCCACATACGGGATACGGATCGACGCTGAACGGTTCTTGGCGGAGTAAGCCAGCATGACTGGCGCTTCATAGCCAGGTACCAAGCGCTTGTACGAGTTGGTGCCAGGGTTGGTGATCGCGTTCAATGCCTGAGCGTGCTTGATGATACCGCCGATGTAATACAGTGCGAATTCAGACAGACCAGCATAGCCATTGCCTGCGAACAGGTTCTTGCCGTCTTTCCAGATCGACTGGTGAACGTGCATGCCAGAACCATTGTCACCAACGATCGGCTTGGGCATGAAAGTTGCGGTCTTGCCATAGGCATGGGCAACGTTGTGTACCACGTATTTCAGGACTTGCGTCCAGTCTGCACGTTGAACCAGGGTCGAGAACTTGGTGCCGATTTCGTTCTGGCCGGCAGTTGCCACTTCATGGTGGTGAACTTCAACCGGTACGCCCATTTCTTCCAGCGCATTGCACATGGCGGCGCGGATGTCGTGATGTGAATCGACTGGAGGGACGGGGAAGTAACCACCCTTCACGCCAGGACGGTGACCAGTGTTGCCGCCATCGTAATCTTCGGAGGAAGACCAGGCTGCCTCTTCGGACTTGATTTTGACATGGCAGCCGCTCATATCAGAGCCCCAGGTCACGCCATCAAAAATGAAGAACTCGGGCTCTGGGCCGAAATAGGCGGTGTCACCCAGGCCGGATGCCTTCAGGTACGCTTCAGCACGCTTGGCGATGGAGCGAGGGCAGCGGTCATAGCCTTTGCCATCGACGGGGTCGATCACGTCACATGTCAGAATCAGGGTTGGCTCGTCAAAGAACGGGTCAATGTTGGCGGTGCCAGCATCGGGCATCAACAGCATATCTGAAGCCTGAATGCCCTTCCAACCGGCAATCGACGAACCATCGAAGGCGTGGCCGCGTTCGAACCACTCTTCGCTTACCACGCTGGCAGGCACGGATACGTGCTGTTCCTTGCCACGGGTGTCGGTGAAGCGCAGGTCAACGTATTTCACTTCGTTGTCCTGAATCATTTTCAATACGTCGGCGACCGCCATGTTGTTCTCCTGACGAGTAGGTGGTGTACAGTTGTCTCAAAGCGCAGATTGTGCTGCTGGCCCGGCGGGACAGCGCCCGCAATATTGTGCAGGGTGCAGCGTTTGCGCGACACGGCTAGGTAAAGCATGAACTATGCCATGCTCAAAAATGAGCCAAGTTATTGTGCCATAACGGAGCATACCGTTGCCATTGCATTTGCTTGCACATATTTGGTGCATTGGGTGATGGACTGCACCGAATTGGTGCGTTTTTCCAGGTTGGCATGCACTCAGCTGATTTGTAATAATCAGCTCTTCAATACAGGAGGCACCATGAGCAAGACCAACGATATCCTGCTGGCCGCCAAAGCCCGCGCTGAACAAAGCAGCCTCCCTTATTCCGGCGCACTGACGCCAGATGAGGCCTATGAATTATTGCAGACGGTGCCGGGCGCCAAGTTGGTGGATGTACGTTCAAGTGCCGAGTGGAATTTTGTTGGCACGGTGCCGGGGGCGGTGAATATTGAATGGAAGCGTTTTCCTGGCATGATCGACAACCCGGATTTCCTGTCGCAACTCAAGCAACAGGTCAGTGCTGAGTCGCTGATCATGTTTTTGTGCAGAACCGGTGGCCGTTCTGATCAAGCTGCGCGCTTGGCGGCAGCCAATGGGTTCACCGACTGCTTCAATGTGTTGGAGGGTTTTGAAGGTGATAAAGATGGTGAGCAGCACCGAGGAACCGTCAGTGGCTGGAAGGCCCGCAAGCTCCCCTGGATTCAGAGCTGATCGGCCATGCTACGTTGGCTCTTGATTCTGGCTGTGTTGGCGGGTGGCGCGTATTGGCTGAATGTCGGTCAGATCCGCGAGCGTATTGCTCCTCAGGTGGCCCATCTGACGGGCGCACCGCCTGCATCCGCACCGCATAAGACTGCGGAAGTGGTGCGTTGGCGTGACAAAAATGGTACGTGGACTTATGGTGATGCCGCTGCCGCCCCCAAAGGTGCCAAGGTCGAGCGAGTCTCGCTGAGGCCACTCACCACCGTGCCGGCACATCAGATCGGGGAGCAGGCGGCTCAACCCGCTCCGACTCAGCCGCCCAGGTCTGCGCTGGATCGCAATCGGCAGGAAGCGCCTTAGTTCCATTGACATGGCTGGGTGGCCGACTCGGCCATTGGCGCCATCACCGGCGCCACGCACGTCAGCCACCATGCAGGGCTGTCAGTGACGCCCTGTCAGCTGATTGGCTGGGCGCGGCACCGATCAAAGCAGATCAAACAAGCAAGCCCTGATCAGGGCCGCTGCCTTTTCGATGTTTTCTTCAGCACATCACCGTTGGTGGATGTAAATCATCCAGGTAATCTGGCATGATCCTGATCCCGAATCCATCCAATCCGGCTCATATCATGTCTGATCGCTACGTTGTCATTGGCAATCCGGTTGCTCATAGTAAATCACCATTCATCCATGCGGCTTTCGCTGCACAATGTCAGCAAGATATCGTGTACGAGCGTTTGCAGGCACCGGTGGATGGGTTTGAACGTGCGGTTTCCGATCTGATCGCGAAAGGCGCAAGTGGGGCCAATGTCACCGTGCCATTCAAGCAAGAGGCTTGGCGGTTATCGACACGGTTGAGCGAGCGGGCCAAAGCGGCAGAGGCGGTCAACACGCTCAGTTTCCAACGAGGTGAAATCATCGGTGACAACACGGATGGGGTGGGGCTGACGAGGGATATCGCTGACAACCTGGCTGTGCCCGTGCAGGGGAGGCGGGTGCTGTTGCTGGGTGCGGGGGGCGCGGTGCGGGGGGTGTTGCTGCCGCTGTTGGCGCTGGCGCCAGCCCAATTGGTGATCGCCAACCGCACGGTCGAAAAAGCACATGTACTGGCTCAACAGTTTTCGAGCTTCGGTGATGTTCATGCCGCTGCCTATGCCGAATTGGCCGGTGAGACATTCGACATGGTGATCAACGGCACCTCGGCCAGCTTGAGCGATGACCTGCCCCCGCTGCCGCAAGGGGTATTCGCAGTGGGCAGCTTGGCGTATGACATGATGTACGGTAAAGCATTGACGCCCTTTCTGCAATTTGCACAGGCGCAGGGTGCTGCACAGCTGGCGGATGGTCTGGGGATGTTGGTCGAGCAGGCGGCTGAGGCATTTCAGATCTGGCGAGGCGTCCGTCCTGACACCGCACCCGTATTGCAGACATTGCGGGAGCAGTTGGCATGAGGTTGGTTGGGCGTGTCTTGTTGTTTCTGCTGATTGTGATGTTGGGTTATCAGCTGTGGCTGTTTGGACATGTCTGGTGGTGGGTGGAACACAACCCCTCTGCTTCTGCTTTCATGGAGGAGCAGCGCGCCCGTTTGCTGGAGGAAGACCCAGAGGCTGAGTTGCATTATAAATGGGTGGCATATGATCAGATTTCCCCGCATTTGAAGCGCGCCTTGGTTGCCAGCGAAGATGCCAAGTTTCTGGAGCATGAAGGGTTTGATTGGGAAGGCATCCAGACAGCCTGGGAAAAGAACCTGAAAAAGGGGCGGATCGTGGCGGGTGGCTCGACCATCAGCCAACAGTTGGCCAAGAACTTGTTCCTGTCATCCAAGAAGACGCCATGGCGTAAGGCGGAAGAAGCCGCTATCACGCTGATGCTGGAGCAGATGATGACCAAACGCCGGATCTTCGAGATCTATCTGAATGTGATCGAGTGGGGCAATGGTGTATTCGGCGCAGAGGCGGCTGCACAGCACTATTACAAGACCTCCGCCGCCAGGCTGGGTGCTGGGCAGGCAGCCAAGCTGGCCGCCATGGTGCCCAACCCACGTTACTATGACAAGAATCGTGGGGACCGTAAGCTATTGCGCAAGGCCTCGATCATTCAACGCCGCATGTGGGCAGCGGATTACCCAGCTTGAGTGGCGGCAGGCAGCTTCTTTTCAAAGAACATCGCCTGCCCCATGGCCGGATCGAGCGTATAGGCCTGATAACCCACCTTTTCATACAGCTGGCGGGCCAGTTGATTACCAGACAATACTTCCAAGGTCAGCTTGCAGCAGTCCCGTTCATGGGCGATGTGCTCTGCCGCAAGCAATAGCTGCTTGGCAATGCCTTGCCCGCGAAAGTCTTGATGCACCACAATGTCGTGGATATTCAACACCGGGCGGGCCGAGAAGGTCGAGAACCCTTCAATCAGGTTGATCAGGCCAGCTGGGTGGCCATCCACATAAGCCAGCAATGCAACGAAATCCAACCGATCCTGCAGCCGCTCGATCAGATGGGCCTTGGCGTAAGGCGAAAGGCCAGTGCCGCCCCCCATCGGGTGGTGGGCATAGTGATCCAGCAAGGTCAGAAAGTCGCGGGCATGGGCCAGATTGTCGAAATCAACTCGCACGATGATCGGTGTGGCGAATGGCATATGGTCGGTTGGCTTGGTCGGTGAAAGAGCGCCAGTGTGCAAGAAGCCTGGTGCCTTGTCGAATGATTCCATTGGCTTGGTGTGATCATTCAATACCAAGTCATTCAACAAGAGGTGCGTTTTGTCAATTCGCTTTCAGATTCTCGGGCGCCCGGAGACCGATAATGCGCTGCTGGTGCAGGTCGATGGCGGGCAGGGTACGGATCGATTGCTGTTCGATTGCGGTGATCGGTGCATGGATGAGCTGTCATATGGCGAGATCCAGGCCATTGATCATCTGTTTTTCTCGCATTTCCATATGGATCACGTCAGCGGCTTTGATAACTTCTTCCGTTGTGTATTCAACCGTACCAACAAGCCCAATCGCATCTGGGGGCCGCCTGGGGCTGCCGCGATCCTGCAGCATCGCTTTCAGGGGTTTCTGTGGAATTGGGTGGATCATATGTCCAGCCAATGGCGGGTCACCGAGATCCATCCCGACCTGCTGCGACATTGGCGCTATGAAACCAGCGAGGCGTATGCCACGGCCCACGCGGAGCCGGCAACCGCCTATGATGTGGCTTGCTGGGATGGTGGGCACTATGTGGTGGAAGCGATGGCGATGGATCATCGTGTGCCCAGCATGGCCTACGTGGTACGCGAAAAGCCGCGTTACAACGTTGACCCTGCCAACATGGCGGCATTGGGGTTGACCCCAGGTAGCTGGTTGAAAGCGGTCAAAGAGGGCATGCAGCAAGGCGAGCTGGAAATCAACGGCCAGCGCCATGATCTGGCTGTCTTGAGGCAGCAATTGCTAACAGCCGTGCCGGGCGAGTCGATTGCCTATCTGACGGACTTTCTACTGGACGAACAGGCAATCGCGCGTCTGGTGCCGTTTCTGAGCGATGTGCGCTGGATGGTGTGTGAGAGCCAGTATCGACATGTCGATGCCGAACTGGCCCACCGAAATTTCCACATGACAACCACCTGGACGGCAAAATTGGCTGCAGCCGCACAGGTGGACGAGCTGGTGCTGTTTCACATCTCCAATCGCTATCCCAAGACCGAGTGGCCAGCCATGTTGGCTGAGGCGCGGGCGATTTTCCCGCGCACGCGGTTTCCTGAGCATTGGGATATCCCTGGTTGACCCAGTCAACAGCAACAGCCGCGAACGTGATCGACCCGCTCTTGGGTAGCGGTCGATCATCGTTGTCGATCAATGATGATTAATGCGCCTCTTCCCAGCTTTGGCCAATGCCTGCATCGGCCACCAGTGGCACTTTCAGCTCGGCCACACCGGCCATCAGCTCGGGTAGCCGCATCCTGACTTGATCCAGCTCTGCATCGGGCACTTCCAGAACCAATTCATCGTGTACCTGCATGATGATGCGGGTGGCCAGTTGATCGCGTTCAATCCAATCCTGAACGGAGATCATTGCCAGCTTGATCAGATCAGCGGCAGTGCCTTGCATCGGTGCATTGATGGCGGCACGCTCAGCGCCTTGGCGGCGCATGGCTTGGCTGGAGTGGATCTCGGGCAGCCACAATCTGCGCCCGAACACGGTCTCGACATAGCCTTGCTGCTTGGCGGTCTCGCGGGTGCGGTCCATATAGGCCTTCACGCCAGGGTAGCGTGCAAAATAGCGGTCGATGTACATCTGCGCGGCGCTGCGTTCGATTTCAAGCTGGGCAGCCAAGCCAAAAGCGGACATGCCATAGATCAGCCCGAAGTTGATGGCTTTGGCGTAACGGCGTTGCTCGCTGGTGACCTCGATCGGGGTCAGGCCGAACACCTCGGCGGCGGTGGCGCGGTGAATGTCTTCGCCACGCGCGAAGGCGGCCAGCAGATTGTCATCGCCAGACAGGTGCGCCATGATGCGCAGCTCGATCTGCGAATAGTCTGCCGAGATGAGATGGTGGCCGGGGGCGGCGATGAAGGCTTCGCGAATCCGGCGGCCTTCTGCCGTGCGGACAGGAATGTTCTGCAGATTGGGGTCATTGCTGGCCAGGCGGCCAGTGACAGCGACAGCCTGCGCATAGTTGGTGTGGACGCGCCCGGTGCGGCTGTTCACCATCAGCGGCAGTTTGTCGGTGTAGGTGGATTTCAACTTGGACAGGCTGCGATGCTGCAGAATCAGCTTAGGCAGCGGGTAGTCTTCCGCCAATTTCTCCAATACATCTTCGTCTGTAGAGGGCGCGCCTTTCGGTGTCTTCTTGACCACCGGCAATTGCAGTTTTTCAAACAGGATCTCACCGATCTGCTTGGGCGAGCCTAGATTGAACGGCTGGCCCGCCGCCTCATGGGCCTTGGCCTCCAGCGCCAGGATCGCCTGCCCCAGCTCATGGCTTTGTTGCTGCAGTTTCTGCACATCGATCAATACGCCCTGGCGCTCGATCTTGAACAGCACCTCGCGCACCGGCATCTCGACCTGTTCATAGATGTGGCGTAACTTGTCATCCAGCTGCGGGTACAGCGCCTGGTGCAGTTGCAAGGTGATGTCAGCGTCTTCGGCGCTATAGCGGGTGGCCGTGTCGAGATCGACTTCATCGAAGCCGATCTGTTTGGCACCCTTGCCACAGATCTCTTCAAAGGTGATGGTCTTGACACCTAGGTGGCGGGCCGCCAGATCATCCATATTGTGCGTTTTGTGGCTTTCCAGCACATAAGATTGCAGCAGGGTGTCGTGGGCTACGCCGCGCAAGCTGATGCCATGGTTGGCCAGCACATGTTGGTCATATTTCAGGTTCTGCCCGAGTTTTTTGTAGTGAGCGTCTTCCAGCCAAGGGCGGAGTGCATCGAGCACGAGGGATAGACCGAGCTGCGGTACCACACCCGGGCTGCGATGCGCGACAGGAATATAGGCACCCTCATGGGGGCTGACGGACAGGCTGATGCCGACAATCTGCGCCTGCATTGGGTCCAGGCTGTTGGTTTCGGTATCGATACAGGTCAGCTCGGCAGCGCGGATCTTGTCCAACCAACTGTTGAGCTGTGCTTCGGTCAGCACCGTTTCGTAGTGGCGCACGGCCTCGGGTGCATCGAATGCAAAACCGCTTTGCTCGGGTTGCGCGGTGGGTGCAGCCTGCACGGTTGCGGCTGATTTCAGCTCGCGCAGCCAGGTTTTGAACTCATAGCGGGTAAACAGGTCGATCAGCGTTGCATCGTCACGCGGGCGCCAGGTCAGGTCTGCAGGCCCGACTGGCAAGGCGACATCGCATTTGATGGTGACCAGTTTGCGACCCATGGGCAGCCACTCCAAGGTGTCTCGCAGGTTTTGGCCCACCACGCCGCCGATCTTGTCGGCATGGGCGATGATGTTGTCGAGGGATTGGTACTCCGCCAGCCATTTGACCGCTGTCTTGGGGCCGACCTTGGGTACACCCGGTACGTTATCGACGGTGTCACCGATCAGGGTCAGATAATCGATGATGCGCTCGGGCGGGACGCCGAATTTCTGCAGGACGCCATCGATGTCCAGCGTTTCGTCGGTCATGGTGTTGACCAGCGTCACATGTTCGTTGACCAGCTGGGCCATATCCTTGTCACCCGTCGAAACGAGCGTTTTGATGCCAGCCTGCCAGGCTTGTTGGGCCAGGGTGCCGATCACATCATCCGCCTCGACACCATCGATCATCAATAGGTTGAAACCCAGTGCCTGTACCGCAGCATGCACAGGCTCGATCTGGCAGCGCAGATCGTCGGGCATGGGGGGGCGGTTGGCCTTGTATTCGGGGTACCAGTCGTCGCGAAAGGTCTTCCCTTTTGCGTCGAAAACGCAGGCGCTATAATCGGCTTGTACCTCCCGCTGCAGCCTGCGCAGCATATTGACCACCCCATACAAGGCATTGGTGGGCTCACCGGCAGAATTGCGTAGATTTTGTATGGCATGGAATGCCCGATACAAATACGATGAGCCGTCTATCAGCAGTAGCGTTTTCATAGAAGAAGAAATAATTATGAGCCTGACCGAGAAATTACCCAAAATCGAAGATCCGGGCGTGCTTGCGCAAAGTTATCGTGCGCGGGAATCATGGCGCGTGTTTGAAATCATGGCCGAATTTGTCGAGGCCACTGAGCGTCTGCAGGCGATCCAGCCTGCTGTGAGCATTTTCGGTAGCGCCCGCACCCCGCGAGACCATCCATATTACAAGCTCACCGAGGAAATCGCACGCTTGCTGTCAGATGCCGGCTTTTCCGTCATCTCCGGCGGTGGGCCCGGTATCATGGAGGCCGCCAATAAAGGGGCGTATTATGGCAAGAGCCCGTCTGTCGGTTTGAATATCCAGCTACCGCACGAGCAGCACGCGAATCCGTATCAAGATGTCTCGCAGACCTTCCGCCACTTTTTCGCGCGCAAGGTCATGTTCGTCAAGAACGCCACCGCCTATGTAGTGATGCCGGGTGGGTTTGGCACGCTCGATGAGCTGACCGAGGCCCTGACGCTGATCCAGACCGGTAAGTCGCGCAAGATGCCGATCATTCTGGTGGGTAGCGCTTTCTGGGGGGGGCTGGTGGACTGGTTCCGTGACCGGCTGGCGGGCGAGGGTATGATCAATCCAGATGATATGGATCTGATCCAGGTGATTGATGAGCCGGTTGCGGTCATCGATGCCATCTTCAAATTTTACGAGACCCGTGGCTTCGACATGTCGCCTACTGAGCGCGAAATGCAGTTCAGCCTCTGATCTGGAGTGTGGAAAGCGAATGAAACGTCTGACGTTAGTATTGATGTTGGCGGGAGCCGCTACGGCCCTGGCTGCACCGCCCAAGGATACTTCGGTACCGCCCCCCCCGCCCATGCCTGAGAAGACCAAGGAGGATCGTGCTCAAGCCGAGCCGCAGGTGACGGTGATTGAAAAGGCGGATGAAACCATTGCGGAATATCGCATGAACGGCAAGCTCTACATGATCAAAGTGACGCCACGCAATGGGCTTCCCTATTACTTGATCGATGAAAGCGGTGCAGGCCAGATGGTGCGGCGTGAGGGTGAGCCTGCCCTCAAGCCACCGATGTGGGTGCTGTTCACTTTCTGATCCGGTGCCAGGATGGTCTGCAGATCGACGCGGAAGGTCAAAGGGGTGCCGGTGATCTCGAATACTGCGGTCATGCCGTTTGGCGCATAGCGCAAGGGGGGGCCTGCCTGTTCGTCGCCCCACACGGCATTGACCACGGGGCGTATCCAGTCGTGGACGTCCAGTTGCAGGTCGCCACCGGCCACCGCTTCCAGGTCGATCGTCCGGTGTTGGCCGTACAGGATATTGCCACTTTGGCCTGCCTTGGCTTGCACGCCATCATACAAGCGCTGGATCTGGAAACGACAGACCAGGCTGCCACGGTTGATGCAGACGATATGCTGCACAAAATTCAGGTTGGTGTTGTCGATCATGAGCATGGGAGGTATCCCGTGTGGTGGGCCGTTGGCCATTTAGGCAGGCGGGCTGCCGGGTTTATTGTCAATGCAGGACAGCGTGTGGGTTGCTCAAGGTGAGCCCGACGATCTGTTCCAGATCACCCCAATCCATCCCGTCATCGATGTCTTCGCAGCAAAGCAGGTGCACCATACTGTCTTCCAGCTCATCCATGAGCTGGCGTAGCTCAATATGCCAATCGCTCTTCAAGCGGGCGTAGCAATGGGTCTGCAGGTTGATCAACATACATGGCACTTTGTCGTCCCCCTCCAGATGCAGGTTGGGGCCTCCTTCATAGGTTTTGACGAGCCCCTTGCCAGACAGGCTGGCCAAACCGATGAAAATACGGCTGATGGATTCGATGTCTTGTGGATTCAGGCGGATGGCGTGCAGCGCATTGATGGCGGCACTGATGGGCAGCAGGCAGCCCGGTTCGCCCCAGTACACCACCTCGCTGTGGTTGGGTGGCGTGAAGCGTTCGTCGTCCTGACGTTCCCCATGGCATAACAATATATAGCTTCCCATGATCGTTTCCTTCATTCGGTCGAAACCGGTATGGCATCTGTACAGGTGGGTACCGGGCTGACCGGTTTCGGGTATGGGCGTGGGGCCGTCCAGTTACAACGCCTCAAGCAGATGACTTGCCTTATTCAAGTTTCGTGCCAGCATGAATCCCCTTGAAAACTACGCTTTCAGGCAGGTTGGTGTGTCAAATTGACATACAACTCTGTCGGTTTTACACATCGGTTGTAAAATCCCGGTGGCAAGTTTCTTTTTTTACCCTGCCAGCAGAAAGCCCATGCCGTGATCGAGCCCGATAACGACAGCACCCTGACCTCACCCTTACTCAACCTCGCCAATCGAGGCGGATATCTGTTTGGCGTAACAGTGTTATGGCACCCGGATTCGGCCATGGTCGGGGCGCAGTGGGTTGCGCCTGCCGATATGGGGCAAATCACCCTCAACCGATTCTCGCCGCTCTTTCTGCCGCCAGACCAACTGACGCCATTACCGATTGGGCATCAGGCTGTCAGTCGGGTGCCGATCATGCTGTTGCTCAATATCTCCGGCGGGTTGCAGATCGTGCCGCCAGAAAGCCGGATGCTGGTCGAGTTGAATGGTGTGGCCATGTCTGGCCCAATGGAGCTGACTGCCGACCAGTTGGGGCGTGGCGTGGTGTTGGGGTTGGGCGGGCTGGTGCTGCTTTGTCTGCATCGGGTGGCCACCCTGCCCAGACGAGGGCTGGCAAGTGAGTTGATCGGTGTCGGCAGTGCCATGACACGGGTGAGAGAGTTGGTCGCGCAGGCTGCGTCTACAGATCTGCCGGTTTTATTGCTGGGTGAGACCGGATCAGGCAAGGAAGTGGCGGCGAGAGCCATTCATCGCTTGAGTAAGCGACGGGATAAGCCGCTGGTGAGCGTCAATATGGCCACACTTGGGGAGTCGCTGGCGGCTGCCGATCTGTTTGGGGTGACCAAGGGCGCCTACACCGGCGCACAATCGCAGCGGCCAGGTTTCTTTGCTGAGGCCGGCGAGGGCACTTTGTTTCTGGATGAGATCGGGGACACCCCCAGCACGGTTCAGCCCATGTTGCTACGTGTGCTGGAAACCAATGAATATCGACCTTTGGGCGCCACTCGTAATGAAATCAGCCAGGCTAGGCTGATTGCGGCGACCGACCGCCGCCTGGGGCCTGACTCTTTCAACCAGCCGTTGTTACGGCGACTGGAGGCGCTGGTGGTGCACATTCCGCCTTTACGCGCTCGCCGTGAAGACATCGGTGTGCTGATCGGCCACCTGCAGCAACAGTGGCTGGCCAAGACGGGCGTGTCGGCCCAGCTGCCGTTCAGCTTCATCACCGAGCTGTGCTGTTACGATTGGCCTGGCAACGTGCGACAACTCGCGCATGTGCTGCAGAATGCCGTGCTGACCTGCCAGCGTGGCGAGTGGCCGACGTTGGCGAATCTGGTGGGGGAGGCGGATCGCTGGTATCCAGCCCATTTGGCCTTGACAGCCACCGCCACGCCAGCGCCACCTCATCAGCCCTCGCCCGTAGCCATGGCGGTACCCAAGGTACGCCAAGCCCCTTCCGCGTTGACCGAACAACAGGTAGTGGCTGCGCTTGAGCAAGCCGGATGGCGAATCCGGGCGGCGGCTTCGTTGCTGGGGATATCCCGGCCTTCGTTGTACGCCCTGATCGAGATCAACACGTTGATCCGCCAGCCCGATGCTTTGTCTATCGACGAGCTACAGGCTGCCCTGCTGGCCTCGGATGGCGATATCGATCAGTGCGCTGCCTGTCTCAAGACACCACGGGAAGCCTTGCGCCGTCATCTGAAAGCGCAAGGCTTGCTGTAGCGCTCAGTGGCGCTGGCCCAGTCACCCTGAAACCGTGTTCCAGCACTGGGTTGGGTCAACGGTGGGTGCCGTTCCCGACTTCACTTTCCGGGTCAAACGCAAAGGAGCGCACTTCGCTGAATGTGTGCACTTGGCCATTGATCAGCGCGGTTCGGGTGATTTCCACATTCAGGACGAAGGACAGCTCCCAGAAGCCAACCTTGTCGGTGATCTGCAGTTGTTGGAGGTAGCTTTTTTCCACCTCCAGATAGATGCCGCCATCATCATCTTGCCAGTTGTAGCTGGTCTGCCACTCCTGTTCGTTGGTATCCAGTAACAAAATCGAGTTGCTGTTAGCAAGCATCGATGGATTCTGGGAAATGATGTCGCCGTCGTTATCCTTATATGGGCCCTTCGGGGTGGATATCAGCCCGGCTTGCAGGATGCGGAAATCGAATGATTTGAGCTGGTGTGGCTGCCCATCGAAGAAATAGGTCTGGAAGCAACCGCCGGTGATCGTGAAATTGAGGATCTCATTTTCATGCAATTTCAGCAGGCCTGCGGAACGCCCACGTGTCCGCAGCGCATCGCGGTGATCTGCCGAGGTGACGCGCCAGATGAGATTCTGCGAGTTTTGGTTGATATCGAAGGAGACAGCGAACAGTGCAGGTTTTTTTGAAATGCCCATGGTTATCTTTCAGTTGATATTTGTTGATAATGGTGGTCACGGCGTAACTCAACCAGATCCGGTTCGGTTTCGATCAGGGCCTCTGGGTAGCCAAATTGCTTGGCTTTGATCAACGCATCAATGGCCGCTTGTCGCTGCCCTAGCAATTCATATGCCAGCGCTGCCCGGAAGTGCACATCCGGATTGTTGGGTGCCTTGGCCAGTGATTGCACGATCTTTGGAATGGCTTGCGTTGCCAATTGCTGTCTGGCTTCATACAGGCCGGCTCTGGACAACAAAGTGATGTCATCCGGTGACCGGCGCAACAAGGGCTCGATCAATCTGCTGGCTTTGGCATAGGCTTTTTGGGCGTCATGCTCTCTGCCTGGCACCCAGCGCAGCGCATCTGCCAGGTTGGCCCAGCGCAGATAATCTTTGGGGTTGCCTTTGCTGCTGGAGACTGCCCGCTCGAAGGCTTCAGCAGCGCCCAGGTAGTCGCCCTTGGCATACAGTGCCGTACCCAGGTTGCTATAAAGTCTGCCGCTGGGGCGAATCTGCAAACCCCTCTGCAATACGCTCAGCGCCTCATCCAGCCGGTTTTGCCTGAGCAATGCGGCATTCAGATTGGCATAGGCATAGACTGCATCGGGCTGCACCTGAATGCTCTGCCGGAATGCGGCCTCAGCGGCAGCGTAATTGGCCTGTCTGTAGTGCCAGGTGCCTAGCAGGTCGATAAAGAGCCGATCCTGTGGATATCGGCGCAATGCCTCATCCAGCACGGCTTTGGCCTCGATATACCGTTCCAGGCTGATCAGACGGTTGATCTTGGCGTCCAGCGCCTGTGGATTATATGGGTCGAGCTTCAAGGCTAGATCCAGAGCGGCCAGGGCCGCCTCATGCTGGCCGTGGAACCCCAGCACCCTTGCCTGGGCTACATGGGCCAGTGCCAATTGATCATCCTGTTGCAGCGCCAGCTTGGCGCTGACCTCCGCCTGCTTCAACCAAGTCTCATCCATGCTGTCCCCAGCGTAGCGCAGGCTATAGGCCAGCGATAACCAGGCGGCTGCGGCGGCATGGTGGGGGAGTGCCTGCAGGACGGCTTTGAAATGGATGATCGCTTCATCCAGCGCGCCATCCCGATCAAACCGCTGCATGGCTTTTTCCCCCCGCTCAAGGTGGGTGGCGGTGGTCAGCTGAGTTTCGGTGGGCGTCGAGGTAGCCTGGGCCAGCCACCAGATCCCCCCGCCGCCAGCCGCCAGTGCGCCGGATACCGCCAGGATGGCTGCAACCCGCTTCCAGGTGAGCCGGAAGGTTCCGGTTGGCTTGGCTGGGGGCGGGTCGATGTGATCCAGGGTCACGGCTTGATCAGTGATCCGCTGGCGGATTGCGGCCATGCTGCCAGGCCGGGCGGCTGGGTCGCGTGCTGTCATGGCGCGAATCAATGACACTACCCATGGTGCCAGATCTGCTGGCAAAGGCCAGCCGGTGGTATCACCATGGATGCGGGCCGAGGCCAATGCGAAGCCATTCAGAGCTGCATCGGGGCGGGTGCCGGTGACCAATTCATAAAGCACCAGACCCAGGGCGAAGATATCACTGCCAGCATGAGCACGTTGCCCAAGCAGTTGTTCCGGGGCCATATAGGCCGGGGTGCCAATCGGGGATTGGGTATAGTTGGTCTGGGTCTGTAGTGGGTCGGTCTGGTGGGCGATGCCGAAATCCAGAATCCGAATGGAGCCATTGGGCTCCTGCATCAAATTCGAAGGCTTGATATCACCGTGCACCAGCCCTGTCTGATGGGCCTCTGCCATCGCATCGGCAACCTCATCGATGATCCGCAGAGCTTGATCTGCGCCAATAGGCCCTTGCTCGATCAGCTGCCGCAGCGTCTGCCCTGGAACCCGCTCCATGACGATGGCGGGTAATCCTTCCAGCGTGGCAATGGCAAAGATCTTCACAAATGCAGCATGGTGCAGACGAGCCGCCAGCCTCGCCTCGTGCAGCAGCGATTCCGTTTCACCCTGGCCGCTGGTCTTCAGCAGCTTGACGGCGACCTCGCGTTGCAGCTGGGTGTCCCATGCTACATAGACTTGGCTGTATCCTCCTTCGCCAAGTTTCTCACGTAACTCATATTGTGCACCCAGGCTGCCAGTGATCAATTTTCCGCTGGCCGTATCGACCGAGTTCTCCAACATGCTGTCCTTATGCGGGTGACTGACCAATGATCGTCACAAGTTCTGCCGGTTCTGCCGGTATGCCTTCAACAGGTTTGTAACCATGATGCGGTACGTTTGCTTCAATGTAAGGCATGTCATCCTGCCTTGTGGAACAATCTGTGGTGATCATATTGATGCCAGCTGGCCTGGCCAAGCCACTGATTTGACGGACCATAATGATATAGCGGCGTTCGCCGTGCCCATCATGACCAGCCCTGTGCACAGGGCCGGTTCGTGCTTCGTGATGGCGCTTTTTACCAGTCACAGGCACCTCCACAGGGCCTGTGGTGCCGCCAATTATCCCGGGTGAGCATGGGGGGGCGTCAAGTTTATATTTGGTTAAGGTTATATTTTACAAATGCTTTACATATATTAAGTTCAACGGAACCCGACAAGCAGTATTTGAGCTTATCACCATTCCAAGCACCTGCCATGTCCGCTGGCGCAGTCGGTGGCCTTGTCGAAGCAGATCTGACGGGCGGCGCGGCAGTATGGTAGCAGTGTTGCCACGGCGAAGTGGGCTGAATTGCCTACACTCCTATCATGTATGTGATCGGGAGGGGTGTGATGGCCTGCAACGGGGCAGATGGCAACGAGCAAGGTTTCGCCTGGAGCAGCTGTGCCAAGCTGGTGTGGAGCGGATCGTGAGTCTGGCTGTCCTGTATAGTCGTGCGCTGTCTGGCATGGATGCCCCGCTGGTCACGGTGGAAGTCCACCTGGCCAACGGTTTGCCATCGTTCACCATCGTCGGGTTGCCAGAGGCAGAGGTGAAAGAAGCCAAGGACCGGGTTCGTGCCGCCTTACAAAATGCCCGATATGAGTTCCCGGCCAGGCGGATCACTGTCAATCTAGCACCCGCCGATCTGCCAAAAGACTCTGGTCGGTTTGATCTACCGATCGCCATCGGCATCCTGGCGGCTTCCGGGCAGATACCCATCGATCATCTGAGCGAATATGAAATGGCAGGCGAGCTGGCGTTGACTGGTGAGCTGAGGTCTTTCCGTGGTGCATTGGCCATGGTTTATCGGGCGGCTGACAGTGGCCGTGGTTTTATCCTACCTGAGGCAAACGCCCTGGAGGCGGGATTGGTCGATGATGCCAGTGTCTATCCAGCCCGTAGCTTGTTGGCTGTGTGCGCCCACCTGGCGGATGTGGAGCGGCTGGGCCGATTGGAGACGGCACCCGTGGTGGATCGGGTGCATTACCCGGATATGGCGGATGTAAAAGGCCAACATCAGGCCAAACGTGCGCTTGAGATCGCCGCTGCAGGTGGCCACAACTTGATCATGGTGGGGCCGCCTGGCAGTGGCAAATCGATGTTGGCACAGCGACTTCCCGGTATTTTGCCAACCATGACCCAAGCACAAGCACTGGAAAGCGCTGCCATCCAATCATTGGGCAGCAATGGTTTTCAGCTGACGCAATGGCGTAAACGACCGATACGTAGCCCCCATCATTCAGCTTCTGGCGTTGCGTTGGTGGGCGGTGGCGGGCAACCCAAGCCCGGAGAGATTTCCCTGGCGCACCATGGGGTATTGTTCTTGGATGAGCTGCCAGAGTTTGATCGCAAAGTGTTGGAAGTGCTACGCGAGCCGTTGGAGTCCGGCGTGATCCATATCTCCCGTGCCGCCCGACAGGCCGCATTCCCAGCTCGATTTCAGCTGATCGCCGCCATGAACCCCTGCCCATGCGGCTATCTGGGTGACCCCAAAGGGCGTTGCCGCTGTACACCGGATCAGGTGGCGCGTTATCGAAGCAAAATCTCGGGGCCCCTGCTGGATCGTATCGACCTGCAATTGGAAGTCCCGCCATTGCCGCCTGAGGCATTGCTCTCCGCAACTGTGGGCGAGCCGTCGAGTGCCATTCAGCAGCGCGTCGAAATGGCCTATCAACACCAACTGGCGCGGCAGGGCAAGCCCAATGCCCAGCTGGGCACACGTGAGATCGACAGATGGTGCGAGCTGGATGACCAGGCCGAGGCGCTGCTGAAAGCAGCCATCGCCAAACTGAATCTATCTGCCCGCGCCTATCATCGTGTACTCAAAGTTGCCCGCACCATCGCAGATCTGGCCCAGCTGCCGGCTTTGACAACCGCTCACATCGCTGAAGCGGTGCAACTTCGTAAATTCGACCGGCAGTGACCCCTGCCAGCAGCGCCTATGCTGTTCAGCATTGGTTTATGATGTTGGGCAGATATTCAACACGCAGGACGGTTCTCGGCGTGTGGCATGCAAATGCAACAGAATGTCTGATCTGTGATGATCATGGGTTAAAAAAATGCTGGCTATCGGTATAATCGATGGTCATTTTCTGAACTTTGATGGCCCTTTTGGGGCATAGCAGGCAACATGACGAAGGACTATAAATCCTCCTCTCGCTCCGGTGGACGGCGTTCGGGCGGGGGGGGCGGTAGTGGCGGTGTCTGGAAAGGCATGCTGATCGGATTATTTGTTGGGGTGGCTGGTGCTGTGGGTGCCGCATTGTTCCTGAATCGGCACAACAACCCGTTCATGCAACCTGCGCTGAAGCCAAGTGAGCCGCCAAGGGTGACCAAGGCGGATGACCCCAAGCAGACGACCCAGCCAGAGACATTGCAGCCGGGAATGGGTACCAAGCAGCCGACGCCACCTGAATCGAAACGTTTCGATTTTTATCAGATTTTACCGGGTAATGCGGAACCTGCGGTTGCGCCGACTGCCAAACCGGCTGAGTCAGCGCCGACAGGCAAAGAGCCGGTGACGCCTCCCCCAGCGGGCGAGAAACCAGGCCAGTTCCTGCAGGCGGGCGCATTTCAGAATGAAGCAGATGCAGACAATCTGAAAGCCAAGTTGGCCATGTTGGGGGTGGAGGCCAATATCCAGACCACCACGATTCCAGACAAAGGTGTGTGGCACCGGGTACGGATCGGGCCGCTGAAGTCGATGGATGAAGTGGACAGGATGCGCCAATTGCTGACCGGTAACGGGATCGACTCCAACCTTGTAAAGCAGAAACAGGAAACCAAGACCGCTCATGCGGATGGTGCCAAACAATAACCATCTATTACGGAATCAGATATGACATTGCTCAAGCGTCTTTTTGCTGCAGTAACGGTTGCTGGCGTGATGGCAGCAGGTGCCGCGCATGCTGGCGAGCCCTACACCACCTTGCCGCAGCCGCAGCCAACGCAAAGCAAGGACAAGATTGAAATCCTTGAATTCTTCTCCTACCACTGCCCGCATTGCTACCATCTGGACCCGGGCATCAGCGCCTGGGCGGCTAAATTGCCTGCAGACGTGCAATTCCGTCGCGTTCATGTTGCCTGGCCGGGTATGACCAACATCCAGCCTTATACCAAGTTGTTCCACACCATGCAGGCATTGGGTGTGCAGGACAAACTGCATACCAAGCTGTTCGATGCCGTGCAGCGTGACAAGGTCGAGGTACGCAACCCGGAAATCGCCGCTGACTGGTTCAGCAAGCAAGGGGTGGACAAAGCCAAATTCAATCAGGCGTGGTCATCTTTTGGGGTTGAGTCGGCAGCCAGGCAGGCCGAGAACATCAGCAAGAATTACCGTGTCGATGGCGTGCCCACGGTCATTGTAAATGGCAAGTACAAAACCAGTTTGGCTGATGTCGGCGGCGAGTCACAATTGTTCGCCCTGCTGGATCAACTGATCGACCAGGAACGTAAGGCAATGGGTGGTAAAAAGCCTGCAGACAGCAAAAAGCCGGCTGAGAAAAAGTAACTGCTGAAGTCTACTGCAGCCCAAGCCGACGCGTTGTGCGTCGGCTTTTTATTTTTCTTTTAGCAACAGCGTGTTAGAATCCGCGCCCTTTTTCTGGACGGAGGCATGATGGCGATTTGTGGTATTGACTTCGGCACATCCAATTCAACCGCTGGTTGCATGATTGATGGCCGCCCCGCGCTGCTGCCGCTGGAGCAAGGCAAGGCAACCATCCCTTCCGCTTTGTTTTACGACTATGAAGAAGAAGCGGTCTACACTGGACGGGCGGCGATCCAAGGCTATCTTTCCGGTAGCGAAGGCCGGCTGTTGCGTTCCTTGAAAAGCGTGCTGGGCACCTCGTTGATGGATGCCACCACCGAGATTTGCAATCGCCCGATGGGCTTTCGTCAGATTCTGGCGACATTCTTCAATGACCTGAAACAGCGTGCAGAGGCTGCTGGCGGCGAGCCGCTGACCCAAGTGGTGTTGGGGCGGCCAGTTCAATTTGTCGATGATGATGCCAAGGCGGATCGGCTGGCACAGACTACCTTGGAAGGCATTGCCAGGGATGCTGGGTTCCATGAAATCGGCTTCCAGTTCGAGCCAATCGCTGCGGCATTTGACTATGAGCAGCAGGTCACCCAGGAGGAGCTGGCATTGATCGTCGATATCGGTGGAGGCACCTCCGATTTTTCGCTGATTCGCCTGTCGCCTGATCGCCACCGGCAGGTGGATCGTAGCGCAGACATCCTGGCCAATGCTGGTGTGCATATCGGCGGTACGGATTTCGACCGATTGTTGAGCTTGAGCGAAGTGATGCCCCTGCTGGGTCTGGGTGGGCGGCTGGCCCACAAAGATGCACCGGTGCCTTCCAGTTACTATCATCAGTTGGCGACCTGGCATACCATCAACTTCCTGTATGAGCGCAAGGTCAAGCGGGAGCTGAATGAAGTGTTGGCAGAGGTAGCGGACAAAGCGACTTTCATGCGACTGATCAAACTGGTGGAAGAGCGGGCTGGCCATCAACTGGCGATTGCAGTCGAGCAGGCAAAAATCGATGCATGTGACAGTGGCCACGCTGATGTGTCGCTGAGTATGGTAGAGGCTGGGCTGCGGCTGGCATTTGATCTGCCGACACTGGAAGCGGCCATTGCCGATGCCGTGGCGTCGATTGACAGCACCGTTGCGTTGATCTTGCAGCAGGCAGCCATTTCACCAGAACAAGTGACAACCTTATTCTTCACCGGGGGAGCCAGCGGTATTCCCTCCTTGCGGCACGCCGTGTTGGGGCGATTTGGCCACGCGAAGCTGGTGGATGGTGATCGTTTTGGTAGTGTAGGGACGGGGCTGGTCATCGACGCACAACGTCGATATGGCTGAGCAGGCAGCGAGTAGCCCTGCCGTACATAGGGCAAGGAGGGGTGCGGTATGCGTATTGCAATCGTTGGCTCAGGGGGCGTGGGTGGCTATTTTGGTGCCAGATTGGCTATGGCCGGGCATGATGTCCATTTCATCGCCCGTGGTGCCCACCTTCAGGCACTACAACGGCAAGGCCTCCAGATCCATAGCATACTAGGCGATTGCCACCTGAAGGCGTTGTCGGCAACCCACGATCCAACCCAGATTGGTGTGGTGGACGTGGTGATGCTGACATGCAAATTGTGGGATCTGGAGCAAGCCGCAGCGCAATGCCAGAGCATGCTAGGCGAGCGGACCGTGGTGATTCCTTTCCAGAATGGCGTAGAGGCCCAGGACATGGTATGTCGCCACCTGCCTGCGCACTCCGTTGCTGCTGGCGTGGCCTTCATTGCAGCAGCCATTGACGCGCCAGGGGTGATCCGCCACACCGGGGACTTCGCCAAATTGCGCTTTGGTTGGTCAGATCAGCCAGCAGAGCCGCGTTTACAGGCATTCGAATCAGCCTGCCGTGACGCAGGGGTGGATGGCCAGCAAAGCTCGGATATTCAGCGCGCCCTATGGGAAAAATATGTCTTTCTTGTCACGCTATCAGCCTGGACGGCAGTCACGCGCTCGTCGATCGGCACCATTCGACATGACCCCGCCATCCGCCCGTGCCTCATCGCTACATTGACCGAAGTTGTCGAATTGGCGCGGGCACGAGGCGTGGCCTTATCGGAAGAGGTGGTCGCCAAGCAGCTTGCCGTGATCGACAGCATGCCAAGTGAAATGAAATCGTCCATGCTGCATGATCTGGAGCGGGGCCACCGACTGGAAGCACCTTGGCTGTCTGGTGGTGTCACCAGGCTGGGGGTGGAATCAGCCATATCCACGCCGGTCAATACAACGCTCTACGCCGCACTCAAGCCCTTTGTAATGGGGTGGATGGTTGATCAACCGCTTGCCCAGTGTTCAAGGTAAAACCTGCAACAAGTATCGAAACACGTTTTCCCCCATGATCTGCTGGATGTCGTTTTCTGAAAAACCGACATCCAGCAGTGCCTGTGTCAGCTCGGGCAACCGTTCGACATCAATGGGTGTGCCAACCGCACCATCCCAGTCCGAGCCCAACGCCACATGCTGCACACCGATACGGTCTGCCGTATAACGCATGGCCTTGGCGATGCCTTCCACACTGTCGTCGCAGACAGCTGTATCCCAGAAGCCGATTCCCACCAACCCACCATTGCGGGCGATGGCGGCAAGTTGCTGATCACTCAGGTTGCGGTTGTTGTCGCACGTCCCTTTCACGCCCGTATGAGAGACAACCACAGGCTTGGTGGCAAGCCTCAATACATCATTGATGGTGTTGGCCGAGGCATGGGCCAAATCGACCACCATGCCCAGTTGCTCCATCTGTTTCAACCACTGCAGGCCTTTTTCACTCAAACCGCCTTTTTGCAAGCCATGTGCTGAGCCACCAATGTCAGTGTCGAAGAAATGACTGGGTGATATCAAGCGAAAGCCTGCTTGATATAACTTGATCAGATTGTTCAGGTCGCCATCCAATGCATGCGCTCCTTCGATACCGAGCAATCCGGCCACTTGTTTGGCACCCTGCTTGCGACGCGTAATGAATTGTTCCAGATCCTGCCGGGTTTTGATCAATACCAGATCGCCATTGGATCGCGAGGCCATCTCTGTCAGCCGCCCCGCTTGATACATGGCCCGTTCGAACAGACTGTGACGGGTTGCCAGCGGCCAGCGTTGGGCCAGGGCCAGCAAGGCAATATTGTCGGTCTGATCATCATTGCGTTCGATATTCAGATGCTTTGGGGTCTTGGTGACAACCGTGAATACCTGAAAAGCATGGTTCCCTGCCTGCATGCGGGGAATGTCAACATGGCCACGCTGGCTGCGTTGCAACAAGTCACGTCCCCACAGCAGGCTATCTGCATGCAGATCCGCCGTCTGCAACTGCATGTGTAACGCCTTGGCTTTGTCGGAAACGGGCCGGGGCGGCCTGGTGATCGGGTTCATCTGCCGCTCGGCCAACGCAGGGGCAATGAAGAAAAAAACACCTAGACCCACCAGGACGACACCAAGCAAACCGATCAGCAGCTTATCCATGTTTTTGCCTTGTTCGAGGTGATAAGACAAGGTTATGCCATGGCAACATGAATATTTGAAGATGTTCAGTTTTTTATCTATGCGTGTGTTTTTTCGAATGTTTTGCTATTGAATTTGAAAATTATAATATGCTAACATTCGACCTGTTGAATAATTCTGACTATCTGAAATCGTGAGTGATCGTGTAGGGGGCCTGTTGATGACGCAAAGCTGAGCGCGTCAGCCTGATGATCCAGCCGTATTTCGATCTTTATCTATGCCTAGTTTGAAACGCCTCATCCAGCGCGGCCTGTCGGCGGTGTTGGCTGGTCTGTGTGGTATCGGAGCAACTCATGGCGCACTTGCCGCCGATGATCTTGCTGCGCAAGAAGAAATCCGTCGCCGTCAGGCCGAGGAGGCCCAGTCGCGGCAGGCAGTGTTGGAACAGCCACAAGTCAACCTGTCGCCAGAAGTCCCACCAGATGAATCAGCCCCTTGGGTTGCAGAGCAGCCCTGTTTCACCTTGAGCACCATCGAATTGGCGGGTTTGCCAGTCGAAGGCTGGTTGAAGGCCGAGCCGTTTGCCTGGTTGCAACAAGACTTGCAACGTCATGTTGGGCGCTGTGTTGGAGAGCAGGGGCTGCAGAGAGTCGTCCGAGAAGCCAGCAATGCACTGATTGCCAAAGGCTACACCACAACCCGTGCTGGCTTGGTTGCACAGGATCTGTCCAAAGGCACACTACGCCTGCAGCTGTTAGTCGGACGGGTGCGGGAAATCCGCCTGGCCGAGTCCGCGCCCATACATCTTGCATCAGCTTTTCCAATCAGCTCAGGGGATATTCTGAACCTGCGCGATATTGAACAAGGCCTGGAACAGATTCGCAGCCTGGCCTCACAGGATGTGGAGATCGATATTGTGCCGGCGGAGACTGCTGGGTTCAGTGATCTGGTGATCAAAGCGCGCGTTGGTCGCCGCTGGCGGGCAGGTTTGACGCTGGATAACAGCGGCAGCCGCGCCACAGGCTTGCGTCAAGTATCCGGCTCGTTATCGCTCGATGCCCCGCTGGGTCTGAATGATGCATTGACCCTCAGCTTGAATCAGGATGCTGAACGGGATGGTCTGGTACGAGGTTCGCGAGGACATTCTCTGAGTTATGCATTGCCATGGGGCTATTGGGTCTTGTCCGTCAGTGCCAATCGTTACCGCTACCATCAACGGGTTGAGGGCAGCAATCAGGCATTCCAGAGCTGGGGGCGGTCCGCAGGTGAGGAATTGAAACTGTCTCGTGTCATCTGGCGGGGGCAATTCGGCAAAACCACGGTGCAAGGCAAGTTCATCCGCCGACGCAGCCAGAGCTTTATTGATGATGTCGAAATCGAGATTCAGCGCCGTGATACCACCACATCAGAATGGGCCTTGTTGCACCGTCAGCAGCTGGGCGCGTTGCAGTTAGATGTGCAGCTGAGTGAGCGACGGGGGCGCCCGTGGTGGGGTGGCCAGCGCGACACCGGAGCCCATCAGTCGGATACGCCAACTTTCAACTACACCATTCACGCGTTGGACATCAATGCCAATCTGCCATTCAAGCTGGCAGAGCAAAACCTGGTCTGGGCTAGTAACCTGCGCGGGCAGACCAGTCGCGAAGTGCTGTATGGCGCGGATCAGTTCAGCATTGGTGGGCGACATACAGTGCGGGGCTTCGATGGTGAGCAGACCCTGGCTGGCGAGAGAGGTTGGCTCTGGCGAAATGAACTGAGCTGGGCGGTGTTGCACAGCGGACATAACCTGTTCACTGCCTATGACGTGGGCGGTGTGGGTGGCATCAGCGGTGGACAATTGGTGGGCCGCTATCTGGCTGGTGCAACCTTGGGCATACGCGGCGCTTGGCGTGGGCTGGCCGATGCACAATCCAGCCTGAGTTATGAGTTATCCGCCAGCCGTGCAACCCGGCACCCCGATACGTTGACGACCCGGCATCCAGTGCTGGCGTTCCAGATTTCCTATCAATACTGATTAATTTGTTGAAACAGGTGATGCGATGATGTTCCATCGTGCAGATTCCACTTTGGCCAATGACAATGAAACCGTAGCGAAGCAACCCGGCTGGTTCAAACGGCTGGTGCTGTCGTTCACATTAGCCACCTTTGTGCTGCAACCAGTGATGGTTGCTGCGCAGGACATCATCGCTGACCCTAATGCTGGAGCACATCGACCAATTGTTGGTGCAGCCGCCAATGGGGTTGCTGTGGTGGATATTGCGACACCTTCCGCTGCGGGCGTGTCTCGCAACCAATATCAACAGTTCAATGTATCCGAGCGTGGCGCGATCCTGAACAATGCCGCAAATATCACTGCTACCCAATTAGCGGGCCAGATTGTGGCTAACCGGCAATTTGCAGCTGGGCAAGCGGCTCGCATCATTGTCAATGAAGTCACCGGAACCAACGCCAGCCGACTGGCAGGCTATCTGGAGGTGGCAGGGCCGCGTGCCCAAGTGGTGGTCGCCAACCCAAATGGCATCACCTGTAGCGGTTGTGGCTTCATCAACGCCCAACGCGGGGTGTTGACCACAGGTATCCCTCAGTACGCTGCAGACGGCAGCCTGGATACCTATCGGGTCGGTCGCGGCCAGATCGTTGTCGAGGGGCAGGGGCTGAATGCCAGTAACGTTGACCAATTTGACCTGATTGCCCGTAGCGTGACCATCAATGCGCAGCTTTGGGCCAACTATTTGAATGTGGTGGCAGGTAATGCCCAGGTCAAACATGATGGTTTGACCATCAGCCCACTGGTGGGTGAGGGTGCGGCCCCTGCGTTTGCAATCGATGTCGGGGCCCTGGGTGGCATGTATGCCAACAAGATCCGCCTGGTGGGCACCGAGGCTGGGTTGGGTGTCAATCTGGCCGGTAAATTGGCGGCACGGGCGGGTGACTTCAGCCTGAAGCACGACGGAAAAGTTGTCATCAGTGGCGAGTTGCAAGCCAGTGAGCACATTACATTGAGTGCTGGTCATCTGGAGATGGGTGGTAAAAGCGCCGCTGGCGGTGAGTTGGTCGCCCAGGCAAAACAACTGGCCTTGTCCGGTGAGCATCAGGCCAAAGCAGTCCGGCTTGCCAGTGAGCAATTGTCCACCACTGGTGTGTTGAATAGCCAATCAACCATTGATCTGTCAGCAAAGCAGCTGACCCAGCAAGCGATTGTCCGTGCTGGAGGGGCGGTCAAACTTGCTGCTACCGATACATTGGATCAACAAGGGAGTATCTCTGCCGCTGGTGATGTGGCGTTATCTGCCCGTAACCTGACCCAATCTGGGCAGGTGGGTGCAGGGGTGGACGAGGCTGGTGCGACTACAGGGGCTGGGGCGTTGTCAATGACTGCGACCGAGACACTGAACGCAACGGGTGCGCAGTTGGCTGCCGGCCAATTGACCGTGGCGGCACGTACATTGAGCCTGGACGGAAAGACACAGGCCAATCAGATTGATGTGAATTCAACAGGCGCGTTGAATGTCGCTGGTGAGCTTCGCAGCATCGGGCAAGCCAAGTTGACGGCTGTCGATACGCTGACACAGCAGGCTAAAGTGGCGGCAGGCGGCCAGCTGACCCTGGTGGGACAGGGCAATGTGTCCGTCGCTGGCTCCCAACATGCGGGTGGGCAGCTGTATGTATCAGGCCGCCAAATACAGCTCGGCGGCAATAGCCAAGCTGCAACGGTGGCAGTCGAAGCCAGTGATTCCCTCAAGGTGCAGGGCGCGTTGCGTGCGCAGCAAGGAATCAAACTGGCTACAGGTGGTGCGTTGGAGCAAGCCAGCCAGCTCATTGCCGGCAGTCATGTCGATCTCAGTGCCAACGCTATCAATTTGACCGGTACCACCGCAGCGGGGGTGGATGCCAAGGGTGTGGCAAACCAGGCAGGGGATTTGACAATCCAGGCTAAAACCACATTGACAGCGACAGGCAGCCAGATTGCCGGTCGGCAACTGACCATGGCGGGACGGCAGATCACCCTGGCAGGCCAGACCCAGGCACAAAGCGTGCTGGG
>NZ_JACHHY010000024.1:55142-57162 GCF_014202905.1 Chitinivorax tropicus
TCGAACAGAGCGGCACGCTGGCAGCAGGGATTGACACAGCAGGCAACGCCACCCAAGCAGGCTCCCTGACACTGCAGGCCAATGGGCAATTGACAGCAATTGGCACACAATTGGCAGGCGGAGCTATCACGGCAACGGGCACAGATATCCGCCTGGGCGGCCAAGCGCAGGCGGCACAAGTCAGCGCGACCGCTCAGGCAAGCCTGCACAACGAAGCGGAACTGCGCAGCCGCAGTTTTGTTGGCTTGACTGCAGGCACTCAATTGACCCAGGCTGGCAAAGTCATCGCCAGTCAGGATGTGGATCTGACAGGTCAAGACATCACCCAAACCGGCACACTGGCAGCGGGCGTAGACGCCAACAACAAGCCCACACTCAATGGTCGCCTGCGTTTACAAGCCAATCGCAACCTAGTCGCCACTGGTAAACAACTGAGTGGTGGTCAACTCGTTGTGTCTGGTCAGAGCCTGAAACTGGCTGGGGAGACACTGGCCAGAACCGTCGATGCACAAGCAACGGGCACACTTGCAACCGCTGGTAAGCTGATCAGCCAGGGTGGGCTCATCAATCTGAAGGCACGGGATATCGACCAGCAAGCCGATGCACGTGCCGAAGGCAGCCTGACTTTGTCTGCCGATGAAACACTGGTGCAGTCTGGCACTTTGTCCGCGCTGGACGACGCAACCCTGACCGCCAAGCAGCTGCAACAGAGCGGTACCGTAGCCGCAGGGGTGGATCGACAAGCACAGCTCACCCGAGTCGGTAAGGTATCGCTGAGTGCCGCAGACAAGCTGGCCGTTACCGGACAACTGCTGGCTGGCGGTGATGTACAACTGGCCGCCCAACAGCTGGAGCTGGGGGGCGTTACCCAGGCCAAGCAACTCTCAGCCACCAGCCAAGGTGACCTGAATCTTTCTGGTGCCCAGCGCATCAGTGGCGATATCACCCTCACCAGCCAAGGGGCATTGAGTCAACGCGCAGTCAATGGCGTGGCGGCCCAACTTGCCACACGCGGCCATGTCAACCTGACGGCTGGCAAACAAGCCCGCTTCAATGGCAGCCTGGTAGCGGGTGGCAATGTGGCCATCCGCGCGGAAAATCTGGTGCAGGAAGCAGGAGCGATAGGCGCAGGGATCGATGCCCAAGGCAAGCCGACCCAAAACGGCCAGCTGACTCTGACTGCACAGCAGAACTTGCAAACACAGGGGGCCTTGCTGGCCGGGGGAGCCATCCAACTGACCGGTGATTCGGTGCAGCTGGGGCAGGGTGACGCGCTGGCACAAAACATCGCCATCAAAGCCATACAAGGGAATGTGTCGATTGGTGGCAATGTACGGGCCGATCAGTCTTTACAGATCAACACTGTGGCCACACTGAACCACCTGGGCGGTGATCTGGTCGGGCAACAGCTATCGATTTTTGGCAATAACTTGATCAACAGCGCAGGCCGCATCGTGCAGCGTGGCAATGGTGCGCTCAATCTGAATCTGGCTGGTCTGCTGGACTTGCAAGATGGGCTGATTGCCGCCGAAGGCCATCAAGCCACCATCCTGGCCCGTCGTGCGCAGCTGAATGGCGCACTGACCCACTTCGGCGCAGGCAAGCTGTCCTTGACGTTCCACGACTGGCTGCGGAACCAGGGGAGGGTGGTCAGCCAAGGCGAGCTGACGCTGAGTACCGCACAACTGGACAACCAGCAAGGCCGGATCGAGGGGGCTGCCAGCAGCATCACCACACAACAACTCGACAACCGACAAGGTGAAATCAAGGCGACTGGTCAAGGCGCGCTGTCGCTGACGGTCGCGGGCCAGCTCAACAACCAGGGCGGGCTGCTGGGTGGCAATCAAGCCGTCACCGTCCGAGCAGGCCAGCTCGACAACAGCCAACATGGCGCGATGTTGGCGCTGGACACCCTGACTATCGAGGCCACCCAGGGTGACATCAATCTCGACCAGGAAGGCCGCCTGACCGCAGGCCGCCACCTGCAGCTGACCGCCGCTGGCAAACTGATCAACACGAA
>NZ_JACHHY010000025.1 GCF_014202905.1 Chitinivorax tropicus
AGGACTTGAAGCGGCGGTCGAGCTCCGCCTGGGCGAAAAACGCGCTAGCAAGCTTCAGGATTTCATTGGCTTTGCGAAGTTCTTTGACCTCGCGCCCAGTTCCTTGACGCGTTGCAGCTCCGACGTGGTCGGCCCTTCTGCCTGGCCAATACCCCGTTTGTGCCGTCGCACCCAGGTGAGCAGGGTCTGCGGCGTGCAACCAATCTTGGCAGCGATGGACTCGATGGCTGACCACTGCGACGGATGATCAGCACGGCATTCAGTGGCCATGCGCACAGAGCGCTCGCGAACTTCGGGGGAGAACTTAACTGACTTCTTCATCGCTCTATCTTCTCAAGAGTTAGAGCCTCCATCAAACCCGGGGCGGTTCAGTTCGATTGACTGATTTTGCATATCATCGGTCACCGAACATCAGGCATTTCAATTTTGCTGGCGATGTTGCTGATCGCGTCAGCAGGACTCAGCACCCAGATGAACTCTGTCGGCGCGACACGGCCACATCCCTACACCTACCAAACACCCCGCATCAGGCCACACCCTTCAATTCTTTTTCCTTGAGTAGATCAGCACCGATAGCCTATCCATTGATTTACATGACTCTGTTATCTCAATCCGATGCAGGATGGGCCTTCCCACCCCCCAAGCCAATCCACGCCACTGCAACCACCCAAGCGTCATATCAACAACAATGACCAGCATTCAGCTGAACATTGCATCATGCCAGCTGACTAGGCATTTCCATAAAAGTTCAACCATATTTTCGTAATATGAATCAGATTTTTCAATATATATAAAAATAAAAATTGAATATATATTTTCACCTTTCAGAAATTTCAAAGAAGAAAGTACGGAGCCGATCAAAGACCAATATATAACCAATTCAAGATAAAAAGAACAGGAGCTTAGAAGGCGGTACTGCATCAAGCACCCAGCTATCTTGGACAGCTCACGGTCTACCTTTTTTCGCTAAAAAATAACAATCTATCCCTGCCCACACGACCTCTAACAGTGGTCATGCAGGAGGGCTTTTTTCCAAAAAACCGTAACCACTGATCAGGATCTCCGCACGGAAACCATGAACAACATGCACAAATTGAGATATTCAATCATCAACAACGCAACCTCTTTACGTAAGACACGAAATAGCAATTCCACATGACAATACAAAGTAACTACACTGAAATCATTAAATTTACTTAGGTATTTTTACCAAAACATGATCTTTATAAATTGAAATCATAATTTACTCTGTTACTCACAAACACCAATCAAGATATCGCACTGAAAACGCGGAAATCTCTCCAAACAATCACCATGCCATCTCAAATATTTTTCTCGGAAGCGGAAGGTTCTGAAGTGCATCAAACGATCAGTGGTTTTGCCTATCAGGAAAGGCTGTTGCTGCACTACCGGATACCAGCCGACGTCGAGCCGTCACAGCGTGAGCTGGCGGGCGAAACCGCCGATGGTGAGCCGATGGTCTGCCATTTCAGTCATCTGGATCTCAAGCACCGACTGGTGCCCACCCGCATGTTGAAACAGGACATCAGCTTTGTTTGGGCCGGGATGACTTTCATCGCAGAGATCAAGAACGACAGCCGCCGTGTCATCGACTACCTGCTGTCCCCGATCAAGGAGGTCTTCAGTGAGGCTATTCGCGAGCGCTGAGGGGCAACGACAGGGCGCCGACGCACCACGTGCAGCACTTCGCAGAGTGTCCGGTGCAGGTCAGCTGGATTCGTAATGGATATGGAGGACTCATCAAATGAATGAGGAGGTAACCACCACAATTTGAGCAGCAAATCATGACTGGACGCTATGAATGCCATAGCGTGATTTTGAGAATTAGCTAAGTAGGAAATTTACATGCCACGCGCGCACAGCAAAACAGAAGTCAATGTCAATCGAAATGGATTTAATTTCTCCTGGACATTCGATCCATCAACCGGCCTATCGGAAGGCTTTGATTTTTCAAGAGCAGAAGCAGCCCTGAAAGAAAAAGACTATGTCTTTGTCGGATACCATGGCACGAACATAGCAGCGGCCAAATCCATTGCCGAAGATGGCGTCAGAGACCCCGGAACCCGGAGTAAGACTGATCCGAATAATGTTTTCTATACCTCGCCCTCTGCAGAAGTGGCACATGGCTATAGTTTGCCGGGGGTGGCCAATACCGAAAAGGAGATAAAGGCACTCGGAAACTCACGTGGCGTTCTGTTGAGAGTCTATCTACCTGCTGAGGTAGTTCAGAAATACGGGTATCAGTTTGATGCATCAACTGATGCTCACATATCGCTCGGTGACGCCGATGTTCAAGATCTGCTCCGTCATATGCAGTCAAAAGGCGAACCTTTCCTGTTATCCGGGCCGCAAGGCTCTGCTGCGGAGGACATGAGCCATCGACTACCCGAGACCTTGATCAATTACCGGATGGCGGAACAGGCGATTGCCATCCCGTCGACAGTTGTCGGAACGAATCTGGATTTTGATCTTTATAGATCATCCAGCGCAGAGCCAACTGATCTTGCACATGTCAAGACCTTAGGTGTGTCAAAGAATGCGGCAGGCAAGCTGGTGTTCACACCACAGGAGTCACGTGCTCAATTGATTTCCGACATCTACGAGCCTGGGCTCGCCATGAAAGATGTTCAGCCCGTCCCGCGTGTCGATGTGGACCCAGCCGCTTTCTTTGCGCCCTCCGCCGAACCTGTACGTAATCTACTATTATGGAATGACTTCCAAAATACCCATGCCAAAACATTTTCGGCATTGGCCAATAGTAAATCCGTCGTTTCCAAATTCGTGCCACAGTCATTGTTCCTGAAGCAAGCCGAGGGCGATGCGCGTCTCGGGCTATGCAAAGGATTGAGTCAAATATGGGCTCAGGTCATGATGAAGGGTGGCGATACTGCGGTACAAGGCTTATTTGACAATCTGTTCATTTTGTCAGCAATGGAAGACCCCGCACGAACCTCCGTTGATGACTTGGCCTTTTCCAATATCTTCCGCAGTAATGTGGAGGATATCCACAATCAAATCAGTAACACGGATCTTTCCGCCAAAGGCTCACTCAGTTTGGCCGAGGTGATGTCTGGTCTGGCTGCAGCCAATCAAAGCAAGACATGGATGCTCAATACCGCAAACCACGCCATGGCGCTTTCTGTTACGGTAGAAGGCGGTCAACGTCGCTATTCGTTTTATGATCCCAATCTGGGGCAATTGACCTTCAATACGTCAGACGTGGATGTGGTGCGTAATACCATCCAAACACATCTGAACAACCTGCGGGATCTCTATCAGGTTAGTGACCGTTTTGCCGCAGTCTATGAGGTCAATCCTCCACAGTCCAGCCTAGCAATCGATGTGATGACCAAGCCATATCAGACCACGCTCGAAAAGCTGGTGGCAATGGACAACACGCAAGGTAAGATTTTTGGGGCAGGGCAGACAATTGGTCGCGCAGACTTGTTCAAAGCCGGCGCAACGATCAACGGTAACAGAGTCAACGAACGGACTGATTTCGACGCAGTCAACACGATGTCAGATCTGAAATTTGACAGTGAGCTGTTGTTGAAACAGATGATCGGCCTTTCACCCGAGACCACCGCGCAGTACATCACGCTGTTTGGCAGTAAAGCCAACACGCCGTTGAATGATGCCCAGCTGGTCAAACTGCTGGCAAGTAATGCCAGCCCAGAGGCGCTGGCAACGATTGCAACCTATCTCCATCTCCAGCTCCCTGACGCAGCGACATCACTGATCAATGCTAAACGTTCACCCAGCCTGGCTGAACGTCTTGCAGCCTACGCCAGTAAGTTGCTTACAGATAAAACCAATCCTCCCAGCACCTTTGGGCAGGAAATAGAGCACTGGTTCAAAGTCCAGGTATATGTTGATCAAACCGCGCCAGCAAGCGGGCTAATGGTGAATGATCCAGATACGGTGCGCAAACTTGGCAGCCAGCTGAAATTGGAAAATGGCAAAGTTCTGCTCGACATCAGCCAAGAGTCAGGCCTGTCCCGCACCCAAGCCCAGAGAATGCTGGTCGATGCGGTCAGCGCGGCCTCCATTTCCAAACAATGGAACACGGCAGTCGCAGCCCTGGCGGAAAAGCACGGCTTGGTCGACTGGCAAGCCCAGCCGCAGATCAAGGAAGAGCTTGCAGGTGACAAGATAGCGTTTTATAACCCCAACACGGAAGAAGTATGGTGGGTGGACGTGGACAAACCTGTCTTCCGTGAATTCAGCGATTTTATCAAGGAAAAAGCGACAGCATTCAGCCGTGGCATGCAATATGACCCGAAAACGGGTGAGGCATCCGTGCAGGAGCATGCATCGCCGGCAGTGCACACCGCGACAATGAACGCAGCCTTTCTGATCCAATCTCTGTTGAGCCTGCAGGATCACGGCCTCGATCACGCGGGGCCGGCATTGAAAACTGCACTGTACTTGCAACTGGCTCAGGGCGCACTCGGCATTGCCCAAGATGCTATCAGTGTTGCCTCTGTGGCCCGGGCTGCTATCAACAGTGAAGCGCAGATTGTCAACGCAGTCAGCAGAGCCACATCTGTCGTCAGCAAGGTATCGTCAGCGGCAGGTTCGGTGTTCGCGGTAGCCAATGTAGTCATGTCAGGTGTGCTGCTGGATCAAGCGATTCAAAAAAATGACCCCGTGGCAACTGCAAGTGCTGCAACCCAGCTGGCTTTCGCAATTGGAGGTGCGGGCCTTGCGGCTGGTTCATTGGCAGCCAGCGCTACGGGCGCGGTAGTGGCATCAAGCTTTCTCGATGGGCTGGCCGTACCGTTGGCAGGTATCAGCATCGGCGCAGTTGCGCTCGCTGAAGCCTATGCAGACAATGCCAGGAAATTTGACGAATTGTTGAAATATATCAACAATGTCGGGGAAAGTCTCGAAAACGGTGGCATTGTCAAGGATGCCGGGGCTGGTGTTCTGCGATTCAATGGTGATGTTGCCCTCAGCGAGATCAACCTGAAAAACATGAACATCCACTATGGAGATGTCAAGGCTACCGCCACTACAGGAGGAACCGATCGAACGACCCCTGATGGCTTCCCCAGTTATTTATCATCACCTATCGAGTCCAAAAGTGTTTCGGTTGATGTGTACTACCAACTGAATAAACAAAAGACAGATTTTAGCTATAGATTCAGTGATCCAATAACAACGCTGATTTTGCCATCAGGCACCTCTCGCTTCCTGGCACTATCTGACACTGAACAAGTGCATTTTAAACGCCCTTCTATTAAGCGCTCTGCGGCCTATACAATCATGGAAGGCGATCCGAATTTCATGGTGGCGTGGTTTGCCCCTCCGGGGGATTGGGCCTACACAAAAATAGATGTTCAACATAAATTCACCCCAGTCAATGTCATTCTCGATACCCGAGTCAAGACCATCATGACACCTGTCCTGAATACGGACACATCAGATGGACAAAAAGCAGATTCGTGGATGCGTGAGAATTTGTCGTACACACTGAACGGAGGTGGGGGCCAATACCGATTCGTTCTAGGAGATGGGCCGTTCAACCATTATGTGCAAATCAAGCAGTCCGGCCTCAAGGAGGAGGCTTGGTTGATTGACCCCTCCCCTCGTATTGATCTGAATGCATGGAAAGGCGAGAGCATACCATTTGTTGAGCGGATTTCCGGGCCAATCAATTCTGTATTGAGTACATTGCAGTTTGGGAATCTCTGGCTGCAAGTCAAAGGACAATCAATACGCTTTGATAGCAACCCACACAATGTCATGGTCGGCCTGCCAGACCTCCATGGAATACATTTGTGGGCAGCTCTCGACTTCAGCACCGGCAAGATGAGCATATCAGCCGACTTCCGTCACCCACTATATGATGCGCACGCTCCTGCCCGGAACATGCATTTCTTCGCCAAGGTTTTGCAAAGTTCGAGCATTACAAAAGATGCCCGTGTCACCAATGGAAAGGACATCCGATTCACATTCGGCCCGAACCTCAGCGGTATCTACAATGCCGAGAGCGATAGCATCACCTTCCTCAAGCAAGATGCCAATGGAAAAATCAGCGGTATCTGGATGACAAATGAGAACATGCTATGGGACTTACAAGCTGACCCAACCTTCAGCACTTATCAAAGCTATGATCAGATACTGAGCGCACAGAGCCAGCCTGTTCACCAAGGTGAGATTTTCACCAAGGATGATCATATGTTCATGAAAGCTCGTCTGCCGAATGGGACCAGCGGTCAATACGTGGCGGAAATCACGCCAAATGGTTTGCTATACCGCTATATCGACTTGACTTCACCATCAGACTCGGTGATTTCTGCACTTAAAAAAGGCCAGATCAATAGCCCTGATCAGTTGGCGGCAATACTTAAAGATGAGCTGGGATCAGCCGGTGTCACCATTGCAGCGGATGCGCTGCTGGTCACGGGTGATGCTAGAAATCGCCTATATTTCCAAGGCACGGATGGTAAGTATGCCCTGTCCCAAGGCACCTACACAGACAAGGGTGCCCGTTATACCTATAGCGCCCTTGATAAAGAGCAATTCATTCTGATCAAAGATGATATTGCCAACTATTCAGATACCTTGACCATCGATACCAGCGATGGGCTTTGGGCTGGTTGGGAGCCAACCAATGTCCAATTACTGGTGGAAAGCGATAGGCCTTATATCAACATCACCGCCGATGTAATGAGATTTAAAGAGACATTCATCGAGGCAACCGCCGATGGCGTGCTGCAGCAAGTCAAGTTCCTGTTTGACAAGAGCAAAATGTCAAATCTGAAAATTGAAAAGGATCTCGATGATCTCGTTCTGACCTTCGCTTCAAATGCAATGAACGGGCAGATCTCTCATATCCGGCTCGGGAATGCGCTGAAGGCAGGCTCACCGCAAGCCAATATTCAATTTGGCCAGGGACAGATCTATACACCCACCTCGCTATTTTTGAGCCAGTTCATGGGAACACCATCCACTTCTGGTGCAGGTGACTTGGGCACCAGCAAGCCACTCGTCAGCCAAAATGTGCTGGGTCTGGCGGATGGCGTGATGGTTCCAAAAGAGAAACGAAATGGGCTCATTGATGAGAGCTTCTTGACTGGAGATGGCCAGACCCGATTCGAAATCTTGTTTGACCAAAAAGAAGCTGCGCTATTCAGCCACGAGCTTGGCGCCTACGAAATCGACGACGCTGGCAATATGGTGAATCCCCGCATCCTCTCAACCAACCCGGACGTGATGAGCGATCAGACCATTTCGGTTGATGTAGCCCAAGGTAATCAGCTTGGATTCTTCATCATACCGAAGAATGTACTGCCCGGCGCTGGTGTATTGAGCTTGAAAGGTGCCCGAGGAGAGCAAGCGAATGTCCTGGACTTGAGCATCGGCGACGTGAAACTGACCCTTGGCGGGGTGGAGGTGGCAACACCGCTCCATAGCTATGGGAATTTCCTGAACCCAGATGATGTGGAGCATGTGGTCTCTGGTAAGTCGCAAGATGGTCAACGCCTGGTGATCGGTTTTGAGGACCAAGTGGGTGGTGGTGATTTTGATTACGACGATGTGGTGTTCAGTGTCAAACGGACTCCATCTGCGCCAACTCAACTCACCGCTGACAAATTGATCCAATCCATGGCGGGTATGCCCTCCAAAGGACTGATTACAGATGCCGTGCACGCTCCAGCATCCAGTAAATCCGCCCTGATCAATCTGGCGCCTTCGCGGGTCTGATTGCAAGTTCTCTGCACATTGGTAGTGCTTCGTACAACCGCCCTGTTGGTGATCCGCCGGCAGGGCGGTTTTTGCATGGTGGATGGATTGATCCACGGCATTGTGGCAGCCCCTACTGGCTGCTGGATCACAGAATGGCCATACCTATCCGCACTTCTATCAGCTAGCCATCAACACATCTGGCGCCTGAGTGGATCCTGTACACACCGTACAACTCTCCAGCGCGGTATGCTGGATGGCGCAAAGAAAAACGGCCTGCATCAGCAGGCCGCTTTTTTTATACCCAACAACAGCTTACTTGACAACGACCGTATCTGCGACGTCCTGATAGGATTTGATCTCGTTGAAGTTCATGTAGCGATAGACCTTGTCGGCATTTTGGTTGATGACGCCGATGTTGGCCATGTATTCCTCGTAGGTCGGAATCTTACCCAGCATGGAGCAGACTGACGCCAGCTCAGCAGAGCCCAGGTAGACGCGGGTATCCAGGCCGAGGCGGTTCGGGAAGTTACGGGTCGAGGTGGAGAACGCTGTGGAGCCCTTGCGGATCTGTGCCTGGTTACCCATGCACAGCGAGCAGCCTGGCATTTCCATGCGGGCACCGGTGCGGCCCAGAACGCCGTAATGGCCTTCTTCGGTCAGTTGTTGCGCATCCATCTTGGTCGGCGGGGCCACCCACAGACGTACAGGGATGTCGCTCTTGCCTTCCAGCAGCTTGGATGCGGCGCGGAAGTGACCGATGTTGGTCATGCAGGAGCCGATGAACACTTCATCGATCTTGTCACCAGCCACATCAGACAGGGTTTTCACATCGTCCGGGTCGTTCGGGCAGGCCACGATCGGCTCTTTGATATCAGCCAGGTCGATTTCGATCACTGCGGCGTATTCCGCATCTGCATCGGGCTGCAGCAGTTCCGGTTTGGCGATCCAGGCTTCCATCGATTTGATGCGACGCTCCAAGGTGCGGGCGTCAGCATAGCCATTGGCGATCATCCACTTCATCAGGGTGATGTTGGATTGCATGTACTCGGTGATCGGCTCTTTGTCCAGATGCACGGTACAACCTGCAGCGGAGCGCTCGGCTGAAGCATCGGACAGCTCAAATGCCTGTTCCACCTTCAGCTTGGGCAGGCCTTCGATTTCCAGGATACGGCCCGAGAAGATGTTCTTCTTGCCCTTCTTCTCAACGGTCAGCATGCCTTGCTTGATCGCATACAAGGGGATGGCGTTGACCAGGTCGCGCAGGGTGATGCCCGGCTGCATTTCGCCCTTGAAGCGCACCAATACTGATTCCGGCATGTCCAGCGGCATCACGCCGGTGGCAGCGGCAAACGCCACCAAGCCAGAGCCCGCCGGGAAGGAGATGCCGATCGGGAAGCGGGTGTGGGAGTCACCACCCGTGCCCACAGTATCGGGCATCAGCAGGCGGTTCAACCAGCTGTGGATCACGCCATCACCTGGGCGCAGTGCCACGCCACCCCGGCTGGAGATGAATGCTGGCAATTCGTGGTGCATCTTCACATCGACAGGTTTCGGATACGCTGCGGTATGGCAGAACGATTGCATCACCAGATCAGCCGAGAAGCCGAGGCAAGCCAGGTCTTTCAGCTCGTCGCGGGTCATCGGGCCGGTGGTGTCCTGTGAGCCGACGGTAGTCATCTTTGGCTCGCAATAGGTGCCAGGGCGCACGCCTTTGCCCTCGGGCAGACCACAGGCGCGACCAACCATTTTCTGTGCCAGCGAGAAACCTTTGCCGCTGTCTGCCGGGTCTTGCGGCAAGCGGAATGCGGTCGATACCGGCAGGCCCAGCGCCTCTCGTGCCTTGGCGGTCAGGCCACGGCCAATGATCAGCGGAATACGGCCACCAGCGCGGACTTCATCCAACAAGACGTCCGATTTCAGTGCAAACTGGGCAATCTCTTCACCATTTTTCTCGACTTTGCCGTCATAGGGGTAGAAGTCGATCACATCGCCCATGTCCATCTTGGCCACGTCGATTTCAACCGGCAGCGCGCCTGCGTCTTCCATGGTGTTGAAGAAGATTGGGGCGATCTTGGTACCAAAACAGAAACCACCAAAGCGCTTGTTGGGTACGAACGGAATGTCATCGCCCGTGAACCACAGCACCGAATTGGTGGCGGATTTGCGGGAGGAACCCGTTCCCACCACGTCACCCACATAGGCGATCTGATGGCCTTTGGCTTGCAGTGCGGCCAATTGCTTGATCGGCCCGACCTTGCCAGCCTCGTCCGCCTCGATCCCTGGGCGCGGGTTTTTCAACATGGCCAGCGCATGTAGCGGGATGTCAGGACGTGACCACGCATCCGGCGCGGGGGAGAGATCATCGGTGTTGGTTTCGCCGGTGACCTTGAACACGGTCAGGGTGATCTTTTGTGGCAGCTCTGGGCGACTGGTGAACCATTCAGCATCGGCCCAGCTTTGCAGCACCGCCTTGGCGTTGGTATTGCCCTTGTCCGCCAGCTCTTTCACGTCGTGGAAATAGTCGAACATCAGCAGGGTCTTTTTCAGGCCCGCTGCGGCAACCGCACCAACTGTGCTGTCAGCCAACAGGTCGATCAGCGGCTTGACGTTGTAGCCACCCAGCATGGTGCCCAGCAATTCTGTTGCTTTTTCGCGGCTGATGAGCGGGCATGCCTCCGTGCCGAAGGCGACAGCAGCCAAGTAGGATGCCTTGACCTTGGCCGCGTCATCCACGCCGGGAGGCACACGATGGGTGATCAGATCGAGCAAAGTGGCCTCTTCACCAGCCGGCGGGTTTTTCAATAACTCGACCAGCCCAGCCACTTGCTGTGCGTTCAGAGGCAACGGCGGGATGCCAAGAGCGGCACGTTCGGCAACGTGCTGACGGTAAGCTTCAAGCATGATAATGACCTTTATATGACGGAAAGCAGCGCTGCGGCCTCCTCCACCCCGCGACAACAGGGCGTGATGCTGCAGGCCACCGGTTGACCCAGTGCCAGCCCGACCATCGTCCAGACAGCCAGCCCAGCCTTTTTATCGGCGTGTAGATTACGCTTAACTGCTTAGATACACAAACGAGTAATTGCAACATGACTTGTGAGTTAAAATCACAGGATGAACGAGCATATCCCACCCCTCAATGCACTGCGAACTTTCGAAGTAGCTGCGCGATTGAGCAGTTTTTCAGCAGCTGCTGATGAGCTGTTCGTCACCCATGGTGCTGTGAGTAAACAGATCAAGCAGCTGGAAGACTGGCTAGGCGTCAAGCTGTTCGAACGCACGGGTCGCCGTGTCAAGCTCACTGAGCTGGGGTGGCGCTATCTGGTGCAGGTGCAGGACGGCCTCGATATCATTGCCAACGCCACCGCCCAGCTGCTGCAGCCCAATGTGCAACGGCGGCTGGTGATCAACTCCACGCCGACGCTCGCCATGCATTGGCTACTGCCACAATTGCCGGATTTCCAGCGCCGGTTTCCCGATGTTGAGATCCGCCTGATGACCTCTGACCGCGATGTCGGGCGCCTGGATACCGCATTCGATGTCGCATTGCGCCGCTGGCCAGGGGATTGGCCTGGCTACATCGCTCAGCCGTTTCTGGATGAGTGGGAGATCCCGCTCTGCAGCCCCGCCCTACTCCACGAAAAACCGATCAAAACCGCGAGTGATCTTGCACAGCACACCCTATTGCAAGCCGACACCCGACCCACTGCCTGGCAACGCTGGCTGACCCTGGCCGGCGTGCCGGATCTCAAACCCGCGCATACACAGCAATTCGACCATTTCTATCTCGCACTGCAAGCTGCCATGGATGGCCTGGGTATTGTGCTGGGCCCACTGCCGATGATGCAGCCCGAAATCGAGGCGGGTGGCCTGATTGCGCCCTTACCGTCACCCCGTGTACCAGTCAGAGGCTACTGTTGGGTGGTGCCCCGCGCCGTCATGAACGACCCCGCCATCGAAACATTTTGCCAATGGTTGGAAAGCCGCTCGAAGCCATCAACAAGCTACTGAATTTATAGACCAGGCATGCCGATAGCCACCATTTTTCGCATGATGATCATCACAGCCATTCGGCTCGATGGTCGTTCAAATGCGCCAAAAGCCGCTTACGCGGCTTTTGTGAATGGCTTGCTACCGTCAGGTGCCCGCCCTCAACCCATACCGGACATGATCCGACGACGTCTTTGAATTGCGAAGCCGACGATACCAAGCCCTGCCAACATCATGGCGTAGGTCTCTGGCTCCGGCACGGGTTGCCCCCACAGCGCATTCGCCACATTGACGCGCGAGAAATCGGTCAGGAAGACATCCATGGCACTGCTACCCAGATTCTCGAAAGTCACGAACATGCTACCCACACCTTCCGCGAAGCTGCCAATCCGCCCACCTGGACGGGCAATCTCGAACGCGTCGAAGCGGCGGGTGGTGGCGCCGTCTGGCGATGGAGCAGAGGCGGAGACTTCTAGACTGGAGAAGAAGTTGAACGCTGGCTCGTAGATGGATTTGGGAAAGTTACCCGCCTTATAGCCATAGTTCAGCATGATCTCCAGCCGCCCAGCTCCGAGCAATGTAAAGTGCCGGGTGAATGAGGAAATGCTTTGCACGCCCGCTGCAAAAGGCATCTCCCCCAGGGCGACACGCTGGGTGGTGGTGGTGCCGTCGGTGCCGGAGTAGCCCGATACCTTGCCACCCTGATAGCTCAATTCACCTGCTTCACCACCCAGCACCTTGGTGTCATAGCGATCCACCTTGCGCGGTACATCGACACCGATGGCCAATACACGATTCGGGTCTTCCACATCACGAATCGTCGGGGATTGCCCATCATTCGGATCGGTATCGATCAGCCGGTACTCCAATCGATGCCAGTATTCTGCATAGGGCGAATTCGCCCATGCTGGCGCACTCAGCATCACAAGTGCCGCGCAACTTGCCAATCCCAGTTTTTTCTTGTTCATCATCAATGAGTTCCTTCCCTTGCGGCCTGAGCCATACAGGCATGCCCGTCAGCAGGCCGATCTACATCCCAATGGCGGCTTGGCTTGGCCGATAGTTGCAATGTTGTATCGGCTGTCCGTTTCCGCCTACCAACCTGCTTATACGCCCTGGCCAGCCTTATGGCGGCGTGATCGCCGCACAGCGAACGCCACCATCAAGCCCCCAACCAGCATGGTGGCGTAGGTTTCCGGCTCGGGTACGGCTGCCACGGTCAGCCCGGACTCGCTGCCCAAAGTAGTACGCAGCATGAAGGTGGTCGGGTCTGTACCAAACGATTGAGCCGCCACGAACAGGCGTCCGTCTCCCGTTTCGGCCAAGTCCGGCCTGACGACAAAATTGGCGTGATCGGTGCGCGTCAAATACCCGCTCGGCGAATCCATGGCGGTGGACAGACTCAACTCGGCAAAACCAGCCGCCAGCGTGTTCTCGCCGTCATGCTGCTTTTCCGAAAAACCCCGATAGTGGTAATTCATGGAAATTTCGAGGCGCCCTGGGCCGGACAGGATCATTTCTCCATAACGAACCAAGTTGGCAAAGGTCGCGAAATGATTGTTGCTGCCCTGAGGCACCGGAGACATGACTACCGCCGTGTCTGCTCCCATGGCGGCCCCATTCACTTCTGCAGAGACCTCCATGCCTTGTGCCACATGCGAGACAGCGAGCGGCGATAACCAATCGGTGACACTTTTGTTGTCTTGCCAATTGATCGGTGAAGTGGCACCCGACACCTCGCTACGCACCGTTCGGAACGACAAGGTCGGGACAATGCCATCCATCGGATCGGTATCCACCACCCTGATATTGAATGAGCTGAAATCCGCCCACACACTCATGGATGATTTCACCGACCCCGCTACAGCCGGCAGTGACGCGGCCAGCAGCAATGCGGGAAGGGTAATATGTAGTTTCACAGCGCTTTCCTTATCAAAAATATTTAACAATGAAGCACCAGCCAACCAATAAAAGCACAATCCACGCCATTGCATGCTTTTCTCAATCCCACCAGCCAGCTACATTCAAGTAATTAATTTCGATAGAAAATATCTGTAAACCAAGCCGACATGGAATTTCAATCAATCGACATTTAATCAAATACGAAAATTCATTAAATCCACTGCTGACAGCCATGAAAAACGGCACTGGAACCCTGTCCCAGTGCCGCTTTGAACATCTATATGATCAAATTGTCAATTCAGGTATTTACCAAAGAATTTCTCCATTGCCTCATACGCCTCGAAACGATTTTCTTCATTGTGAAAACCATGACCCTCATTTTCCTTGACGATATATTGCACATCCACACCACGCTTCTTGAGCGCATCGACAATCTGGTTGGACTCGGCAATATTCACGCGTGGATCTTTCGCACCTTGTAGAACCATCAATGGCGTTTTGATCTTATCGGCGTGCAGCGCGGGTGAGCGTGCGGTAAGCAGTGCTTTGTCACGCACTGGGTGGCCGACCATGTCATGCATCTGATCCAGGAACTGCTTCCAGTAAGGCGGGATGGTTTTCAGGAAGGTGAACAGATTGGATACCCCGACATAATCGACCGCACACGCATACAGATCCGGCGTAAAGGTCACCCCAGCCAAGGTCGCATAACCACCATAACTCCCCCCGTAGATGCAGATCTTTTTCGGGTCGGCAATGCCCTGCTTCACCAGCCAATTCACCCCATCGGTGATGTCATCCTGCATGGTGCCGCCCCACTGTTTGAAGCTGGCACGCCAGAACTGCTTACCATAGCCGGTGGAGCCCCGGAAATTCATCTGCAATACTGCATAGCCACGGTTGGCCAGCCATTGCACTTCTGGGTTGTAACCCCATTGATCGCGTAACCATGGGCCACCATGCGGGTTCACGACCACGGGTAGGTTCTTCGCCTCTTTGTCGAGCGGCAGCGTCAAATAGCCATGAATCGTCAATCCGTCACGAGAGGTGTACTGGATAGGCTTCATTGGTGCCATCTGCTTCTCATCAAGCCAAGGAGTCACATCTGCAAGCTTGGTCAGCTGATCCGTCTTTGCTTCATACAGGTAGCGAGTCCCGCGTGTGCGATCGTTGTAGGCCACGATAACAAAGGTGTCTTCATCCTTGTTGGCGGCCCCGATCAACACCTCATATCCAGGCAATTTCTCTTCCAACTTTTTGTATAGCGCCTGGGTTTCTTCATCCAGATAGGCACGCTGCGGTTTCCAATCGATATAGTCAACCGAGGTCAATTTTTTACGCTTATGTGAATATTGAACCCCACTCACATCCACATCCGCACGCTTGTAGATCACCTCCTTTTCCTTGCCTGTTGCCGGGTCCACAACGACAAGCTCGGACTTGTCGCGCCCGATATTGGAAGTTGCATACAGGTATTTGTTGTCAAAGGTGAATAACCGTGGCTCCATTGATTCGGTGTAATTGGTGGTCAACACAGTCTTGAATGGTGACTTTTCGTCTTTCCGGTACAGCAGGCTGGTATTGACGCCATCCGAGCTGGTGGCCACGCGGATACGCCCTTCGTGGTCGGTGACCCAGCCGGTGATCTTGCCGGGGTTTTTTGCAACCAGGGTCAATTTGCCGGTCTGGACATTCAAGCGATAAGCATCGAATATTTCCGGGTTGCGTTTGTTCAAACCAATCAATACATCTGTCGGATGATCTTCCAGCTCGTCGATCAACTCCACACGTACCTTGTCGAAAGGTGTCAGATCGCGGGTCGTGCTCCCCTGCTTGTCCACTGCATACAGGTGATAATTCTCATCCCCCCCATTGTCTTTCAGGAACAACAGGTAATCATTGCCCTTCCACATGTATTGGGTGATATCACGGTCCTTGACCTGCGTAACCTGCTTGGGCTCGCCACCACGGGTTTGCACATAGATATTGAGGCGATGTTCAAATGGCTGTGTGAATGACACCATCTTGCCATCTGGTGAAATCTGGAAATTGGCCTGCTGTGGGTTTTTGAAAAAATCCCGGACAGGGATTGGTTCAGCTGCATAGCTGGATGCCCCCCCCAGCAGGGAAAACATCAATAATGTTGCTTGTGTTGCGCTTTTCATCTCGACCCTCTCTCATTGTGGCTTTGGCAAAACTGTTCTGTTCCCATCGGGGCAAGCCCGACCGAATCACTTTGTACTGCATCATCCGAAAATGTTCCTGCCTTGCTTTAAAAACACGCCAACCAGAATCTTTCATTGAAAGATATCTTTTATAGAAAGCTACCTTTTATAACAAGACACATCGGTAAAATAACGCGCATCTGATCAGGATGCGCGCTGAAAAGTCTATCGGAATTCACAACACCGGACAAGCAGTCCTATCGATATTCTCCATGAACCAGTGCTGTCCCCCTGCCCACACATCGCAACAAAGCCATGTCCGGGCAGAAAGCCACACCTAGTCTTTACCAGGAATGGCTGACAGCAGCTTTTTGGTATAGTCATGCTGCGGATCATGGTAGATGGCGTCGGAATTGCCATACTCCACCATCTGCCCTTGATTCATCACCAGGACTTCATCAGAGATATATTTCACCACAGACAAGTCGTGCGAGATGAAGATATAACTCATACCGTATTCATCCTGCAGCTCTTGCAACAGGTTCAACACCTGTGCCTGTACGGACACATCCAGGGCAGATACCGATTCATCGCACACGATGATTTCAGGCTTCAAGGTCAGGCACCGGGCAATCCCGATACGCTGCCGTTGTCCGCCTGAAAACTCATGCGGATATTTTCCGAAAGCCCGTTCATCCAGACCGACCCGCTTCAACAAGCCCAATGCGGTAGCACGGCGCTCGTCATCGTTGGCCCCGATGCCATGGATCTGCATCGGCTCTGTCAGGATCTGGCCGATGGTGAACCGTGGATTCAGTGAGGCATAAGGGTTTTGGAAGATGATCTGCAGCTTCTTCTTGTATGGCTGGAATTCCTTTTCGGATAACTGCAGCAGGTTCTTGCCGTCATACATGACCTCACCACCCTGTGCAGAGTGTAGTCTGAGCACTGCCTTGCCCATGGTGGTCTTGCCCGATCCGGACTCCCCGACCACGCCCAGGGTTTTCCCCTTGCGCAGCTTGAAAGACACGTCCTGTACCGCCGGGATCTCGTGCTTGCCAAACAAGCCACGTTTTTGCGTGTATACCTTACGCAGCCCTTTGACCTCCAGCACGATCGGGTCACTTTCACTGACACCCCGCGCCCGCTCTTCCTTGGGAAGCTGATCCTCCCGACCTTGCAGAAAATCATCCACCACCGGCAGGCGTACCGGGCGTCGATCCAGGGTCGGACGGCAGGCCAACAGCGCACGCGTGTATTTATCCTTTGGATCAGTAAACACCTGCGCGGCCGGGCCCTGCTCCTTGATCACGCCATGATGCATCACCACCACATGGTCTGCGATTTCCTTCACCAGCCCCAGATCATGGGTGATAAACAGAATCGACATACCGTGTGTTTCACGCAGCTTCATCAGCAGCTCGACGATCTGCTTTTGGATCGTGACATCCAACGCGGTGGTGGGCTCATCGGCAATCAGCAGCTTGGGCTCACATGCAATCGCCATGGCGATCATCACGCGTTGCTGCTGGCCCCCTGACATCTCATGCGGATAGCTGTTGACCCGCCGCTCTGGGTCGGGAATGCCTACCTCGCGCAGCAACTCGATCACTCGGGCCATGGCTTGCGATTTGCTCATGCCTTTATGCAAGCGCAGCACCTCGGCAATCTGGCTGCCAACTGTATAGACCGGATTCAAAGAGCTCATCGGCTCCTGAAAGATCATCGACATCTGATCACCGCAACGGTCGCGGCGCTGCAGGCGACTTTCGTCGAGCAGGTTCTTGCCTTCGAAAATCAAACGACTTTCTGGTGCGATGACAGTGTTCTCATGAGGCAGCAAATCCATCACCGCCATGGCAGACACGGACTTACCGGAGCCGGATTCACCGACCAGCGCGACGACACTGTTCTTGGGAATGGTAAAACTGACACCTTTCAGAGCAGTGAAAATCTGCCCCTGGCCCAGCTTGAATTCCACCTTGAGATCTCGAACCTCAAGCAATGCTTCATTGGACATGGTTGTTTCCTCGGGGCTTTATTTACGACGCGCTTTCGGGTCGAGCGCATCACGTAACAGATCGGTGAACAGGCCAAATGTCACGACAAACAGCGACATCACACCAGCAGCGGCAGCCAACTGCCACCACTTGCCCAATACCAGCTCGGCTCGCACCTCGCTGATCATCACCCCCCAGGAAACCGAGCTGGTCGGCACACCAAAGCCGAGGAAGGACAACACCACCTCGGACTTGATGAAATCCACCACCAGCTGCGATAGCTGAACCAGCATCAAATGGCTGACGTTCGGCAGAATATGTACAAACATACGGCGGCTATTGGATGCACCAATCGCATTCGCAGCCTGGATATATTCACGCCCACGTTGTTTCACATACTCAGAACGGATCAGACGATAGGTTCCTGTCCAGCCGGTCACACCAAGGATGAAAATGACGGTCGAGATGCCAGGTGTCCGTACAATCGAAGCAATGGCCATGACCAGCAGAATGTACGGCATAGCCGTAAAGACACTGTAGAGCCACTCCAACGCCGCATCGACCATGCCACCGAAGTAGCCGGCCATGGCACCCAGAAACGTACCGATGATCACCGCCAGCAAAGCAGCCAACACCCCGACAGTAATCGACACCTGCGATGCCTTGATCACCTTATCGACAACGTCGCGCCCCTGCTTGTCGGCACCCAGCGGGCGTGACCAATCCAGTGGCTTTTCTTCTTGGTGATATTGTTTTTCTGCCTCATCGAACTTGCCATAGTTGGCCGCCAGCGGATCGACACTGCGTAGTGCGTCATCGATTTCCAGCTTTTCATAGGTCAGACGGCTCGATTCACCTTGCGGGTTCGGCGCATCCTTCATGAAATCTGGGTTGGCATAGGAAACCGCAATCGGTTCATCCCAGTTGTTGGCAATCAACCCGACCCACCCAGCCAGCGTCGCAGCCAGAAACACCAACAGGATCAACACGCAGGCGCGTGCCAGCCATCCTGAGAACAGACGGCGCATGGCCTGCGCCCAAAACCCTTGACTATTGGACATGTTCAAGTCCTTGCTTGATTTCGACCCACCAGACATGAACCCCATGGCCCCCGCCCAGAGCAGCACACGCACCCAGAATCCTTGATGATTGGACATGTTCGGCTCCTATTTCAGCTCAACACGTGGATCGAGCACTTTGTAAAGCACATCCACAAACAGGTTGGCGAACATGGTGACGAAAGCAACCATCATGGTGATGGCTTTGATCACTGGGAAATCGCTCTTTTCAACAGCAACAATCACTTCCCGCCCAATGCCAGGGATCGAGAAGATCTGCTCGATGATGAAAGAACCCACCACCAGGCCAGGCAACGACAACGCCATGTTGGTGACAATGGGGATGGCCGCGTTGCGCAACACGTGAACATACATGATGCGGTTGTCGCTCACCCCTTTGGCACGGGCAGTACGCACATAGTCCTGATTGATTTCCTCAACCACGAACGAGCGATACAGGCGCAAGCTGGGGGTGATGGCCACGAACAGGATCAACATGATCGGCAGCCATGCATAGGTTGACAGGTTCGTCGCCAGACTATCGCCCCAACCTTGAACAGGCGCCCAGCCCAGCACCGAACCGAATACCCACTGCCCCACCACTGCGTACAGCAGCAAGCTGATCGACATGGATGCCGTACAAATCGCCATGACCACACGATCTGTCAGCGTGCCGCGCACATACGCGACACCCAGTGCCAACACCACCGCGATTGCGGCTTCCAATACCCATACCGGCAACATGATGGTCAAGGTGGCGGGCAGGCGTGCTGAGAGGATCTGCCCGACCGGCTCGTTGGTTGTCCAGCTACGGCCATAGTCAAATGAGATCACCTGCTTGAAGAACACCCACAGCTGCACAAACCAAGGCTCGTCCAGCCCCAGCTCCTTGCGGATGGCTGCAATCCGCTCTGGATTGGGCATTTTACCTGCCAGAATCTGGGCAGGGTCACCGGCGAAGAAATTGAACAATAGGAACAGCATCAAAATCACCCCGAGGATGGTCGGGATCATTTGCAGGATGCGTCGCAGGAAGTATGCGAACATGATGGCTTACCCCTTGGTGCCAGACTTGGCGTCGGCTGCCTGTGTGGTAGTACGTTGCCCGGTGATCTCGCGGAAGAAGGCATCTGGGCTGGTCTTACGACCCAGGAATTCTTCAACCAGCTTCATCGGGGGCACCTGGCCACCATTTTCAAGAATGATGGAACGATAACGGGCACCTGCTTTGGCATCCATCACGTTATCCCCAAAGCCGGACAACATATCGAGCGCCAGCACTTCCGACCACATGTATCCGTAGTACCCAGCCTGATAGCCGCCGATGACATGCCCGAACGCAGCAGGCGCCATCGTGCCATCTACATGACCCAGCGGCATTTCACGCTCACCATCCCGCCATAGCTGCATGGGGTCGCCTGGGTTGGCAGTGTGCAACGCCATATCCCACGTTGCAAAGAACACCTGGCGGGCATATTTCACACCCTGGCCAAAGCTGCGTGCGGCATTCATCTTGGCGATCAATGCCGGGTCGATCGGCTTGCAGGTGCTGCATACCTCATTGAACAGCTTATGTGTCTCGGGACGGCGGGCCCACTCTTCATACATCTGTGAGGGGGCTTCCACAAAGTCACGTTTGACCGATGTACCAGCCTGCATGCTGTATCGGGTTTTGGACAATACACCGTGCATCACATGACCAAACTCATGGAAGAGCGTCTCCAACTCATCCTGATCAAACCCATTGCGGTTGAAGTTGGTCACCAAGACCGAGATAGGGGTACGTTTGGCGATGGTGCTGACACCAATGGTCGGGAAAGCGGCGGCGTGCTTGTATTTGCCATCGCGTGGGAACAGGTCTAGATAGAAACTGGACAGATATTGCTTGCTCTTGCTGTCGTATACATCAAAAGCCCGCACATCAGGGTGCCATACCTTCTGTTGCTTGTTGGGGCGGAAATCCACACCATACAGCGTGCTGGTGACTTTCATCATCCAAGCCAATGTCGGCTCGGTCGGGAACTGCGCCCGTACTTCTTGTTGATCCAGGCTGTAACGCGCTTTCTTCAAACGGGTCTCATAGAAGAGCAGATCCCAGCGATACATCTTGGCGTCCGGATTGCCGGTGAATTTGGCCTTCTCTGCCGCCAATTCGCCAATTTCACGCTTTTCCAGCTCACCAACCCGGGTTTTCACATCGCCCAGGAACTGATTGACCGCCGCGGCGCTGCCAGCCATCTTGCGCTTCAACGACCAATCGGCAAAATTGTCATAGCCAAATAAACCAGCCAGCTCCTTCCGCAGGGTCACCACCTGTTTCAGGATGGTCAGGTTCGCTTCACCGCCACGTTTGTTGAATGCCTCATACATACGACGACGAGATTGCTCATTCTCGGCGTAATTCATGATCGCATCGTACTCAGGGTAATCCAATCCAAATACGAGGCGCCCTTCTGCATCCTTGGCCCGGCCTTCAAGCGCATCTTTCGGCACGCCAACCAGCTCGGCCTCTGTGTAGGTCACCTTCGCCTTGGTGTCGCGAACATTGCGTTGAAATTCCTGAGCCAGTTTATCCAACTCATTATTGATTGCAGCCACACGCTCGCGTTTGTCTTTAGGCAGGCTGACACCACGCGACTCAAACTCATCCAGAATGCTCTGGCGAGCCATCTCATCAATGGCATCCGCAGGCTTCAAAGCCTTGACCCGTTCATACAAGGCCGTGCTTTGCAGCATATCATTCAAATAGCCAGAAATCCGCAGATCGCATGCCTCGGCGGCTTTACGCACCGCCTCGTCCGGGCTGGTTTCCGACAGCAGGCCAATTGGCCCACCAGTGGCCTGAAGCTGGATATCCAACTGGTTCCAGGTAAGCAAGGTGTTGTCCTTGCTGACTTTACTCAAAGGTAATGATTCGATCTTGGCAACACGTTTTTTGGTGTCGTTGATTGCCTTGTCACACATTTTGCCGATTTCATCAGCCTTGGGCTGCACAATGGCACCGGGCAGCGCTGCATAGGTCTGCCCAATCATCGCCATTGCGGCCAGCGCAATCGCAGTCTTCTTCATGACCTCAATCCTTATTGCTGTTTCTTATATGCCTCGCGCTTGGCGAGGTCGATGTCGTAATACATGAATTTCACGTGATCCACTGGATGAGCAAGGAAGCCGGTGGTCCAGCTGTGCTCCATATGCGTACGAATACGGTGGACATTGAAATTCCATGGCGCGTAGGCCGCTACCAGCCGCACCATGCGCATCACCTTGGCTTGTCGCTCCGGTGAATCCGGCATCTGGCTGATCTCACGATAGAGGTCGTCATATTCCTTGAGTTTGAAGCAGGAATCGTTCCCCTCTCGGCAGTTAGGGCCATACAGCAGCTGCAGGAAGTTTTCGACATCGGGGAAATCCGCCCCCCAGGCACCACCTGTCAATTGGAATTTGCCATTCTGCTTGCGCTGGATCTGATCAGGGAAGGAGGTCTTCTCGGTGCGAAGGCGGATCTTGACCGCCTTGAAAGCCTGCTCCATCAACTCCTCGAAATCCCTTCGCCCACCAGTGGTCGTCCCGAGATAGGTGATCTCCAAAGGTTTCCCATTAGGCAGCTCACGATAACCATCACCATCTACATCCTTGTACCCGTAGGTATCCAAAATGGCGTTGGCACGCGCTGGGTTGTAGGCATGCAATGCATTTTTGAAGTTGGGATCGTAGCCGACAATGCCTGGGCCCCAAGGGGCCTCTGCTTCAATGGCTTGTCCAGCACGGGTGACCATGGCCTCTTTTTTAGAGTTGTAAGACATGGCAAGCGCACGTCTCAGTGCAACCTTCTCCGGCTCATACCCCCCCACCACCTCGTCTTCCATATTGAACTGGTTGAAAGTCACTTCAGGCTCCAATTCACGGAAAACCTTGATGCCTTTCTTGGCGTACTGCGGCTTCAGCTTGCCGCCAGGGGCCGATTGCAGGGCATATTCCGACCCAACCCGGTAGTGAATGTCGGTATCACCACGCAGAAAACCCAACCATTGTGCCTGGCCGTTTTCCATCACAGGCAGATCGATACGTCCAATCAACGGGAGGCGCTTGCCGCGCAACTCTGCCATCACTGTCTGATTGACGCCCGTTGCGTCTACCGGTGGCTCATACACCATCCCGCGATAGCTGGGACTCGCTACCAGCGAAGTACGATGTCCCCGCTCCCATTTCTGCAGTATGTAGGGTCCTGTTCCAACTGGGTGCGCACCAATATCAACCTTGCCATATTTATCCACGACCTCTTTAGCAAGCGCCCCGGTCGTGGTCATAGCAAGAATGTAGTTCAAATTGTAATCAGGCTTGGTCAACTTGATCTGCAGGGTATAACGATCCAGCGCCTTCAATCCCTCGACAGGAGTAGAAGGGTCGAAGGACCCTGCCGCCTTTGCAGCCTCAAGCTTCTCATCCAAACCAACGATCTTGCCACGCAGTAACCAGGAATTCGGGCGCTTGGTAGTTGGATCGACAAGGCGTTGCAAAGAGAAGACATAGTCTTGTGCGGTCAGCTCTCTTTTTACACCGTTGAATGCAGGGTCATCTGCAAAATAGATCCCTTTTTTCAGGCGAATGGTATATGTCCTGCCATCTTCGGAAACCACGGGCATGGCTTCCGCTGTTTGTGGCACCACTCTTGCAGGGCGTGACAAATAGTCGAACGTCAACATCGATTCGAACATTTGCGCCATGATGATATTGGAGTACTGATCTGAATATTCGGCTGGGTCAAAACCTGTTTCTGGAACTTCCAAGCCGAAGTGGAGGGTTTTATTCATGTCTGCGGACACTGCAACATTGCAGGCCGCCATGCCAAGAGCAGCGACGGTAAACGAATTCAGCAACGTCCAAGACAGACGCTGCCAGGTTGTCCGATTGCCACTCCCGCTGATTCGAGTAGAGCGAATGGAAGTGTTCATGGCCAAAATGTAGGTTGCAGGCAATGAAAAAGGCGGTAACGTCACCGCCCATCAGGTTGTGCACCAGCAAAGCTGGAAACACACCTTCAAACGAAATGCCAGCCAAACCAAGTATCGTTATGCCGCCAACAAATCAGACAGAATGCCAATTCGTCGACATCCTGCCCGCCAAAATGATCACATCAGCGACCACCTTGGCAGGCAGGAACACCTCAACTTAGCCAGCAAATCTGCCTAGATTAATTGACGTCGACGATTTCTTCTTCTTCACCACTGAGTGTGAAGTTCACCTCGTAGACACCAGTATGGGCTTGGCCGTCAGCATGGAATTTCCATTGCATCAGCTTGCGTTTGACCTCATTGGCCAACGCAGACCCACCTGGAGGAGATTTCTTGATTTCTACGTCAGTGACATCGCCATTACCATCAATGTGCGCCCAGGCAATAACCAAGCCCTGTACATCATTCTCACGCGCTTTCCGCGGATACTCGATGCCGACTTTGGACTTGGGTGCCAATCCCTTCACCGGGCCTGAGTTGACAGGCGCAGGTTTGGCATCCGGTGTCGGATTGCCAACTGCCGGCTTGGACTCACCTACTGCTGTTGGCACCGACATCCCTCCTGTCGAGGTAGCCGGCGTATCAACAGGCTTCGGTGCCTCCATTGGGATGGGGGCTTGCTCTGGTTGAGATTGTGGCTTTGGCGCCTCTTGTACCTTTTCGAGAATCTTTTCGACCTCTTTGGGTTTTTCCTCGACGATCTTCTCTGGCTCAGGCGGTGGTGGCGGCTCTTCTTCCACCACATCCACTACCTCCATGATCTGTTCCTTCTCGGCAATATGCTTGCCAGTAGGAGGGAACATGAACACTGCGGAGATAAAGGCGACCTCGATGACCGCAGCAATGGCCAGAGCCTTGCCGAAAGTCATGCCTTTACCAGTTGAGATGTCAGGGTCTGCCCAAAGAGGCACGCCAGGTTTTCCCGCAACAGTCATGGCGGTCATCAGGCTCCTCCTGCTTCCTTCTTGGTCGCGATGCCAACGGCGGTGATGCCAGCAGCCCGCACATCATCCATCACCGACATCAAAGTCTGCAGGGAAGTTGTCTTGTCACCAGCGATGATCACTTCAACCTTGGGTGCAGAAGCTTTCTTTTGCTTCAACAAGGCGGTCAGTGATTCATGCGTGTGTGCCTGATTATCGACCAGGATCGAACCATCTTCCTTGACACCGACTGCAACCTTCACAGGAGGCTGCATTGTGGTGGCCGTCTTTGAGGACGGCAATTGCAGAGTGATGCCTGCGCCTTCCATCATCTTCAAGGTCACGACCATGAAGAAGATCAGCAGGAACATCATGATGTCGATGAGCGGGATCACTTCGATCCGCGCTTCTTTATGCTCCAAATAACGGCCCGCGCGCATGATCAAGCACCTTGCGCAGCAACGTTAGGCTTTCCATTGGAAGCAGCTTGTGCAGCGGCTTTTTTGCCTTGGAGCACAGCATGATCAACACCACCACCGTGCAGACGGTTGATCAACATGGTCTTCACCAGCTCAAGCTGGTTGACTGTCAAGCGGATACGTTTATTGAAATAGTTCAGGAAGCCAACAGCAAAGATGGCGATCAGCAGACCACCAGCGGTAGCGATCAGCGCATGGCCGATACCACCTGTAATTGCATTCGGGTTCGATACGCCATGGTTACCGATCGCGCCGAATGCTTGAATCATACCGATAACGGTACCGAACAGACCGAGCAACGGTCCCAGCGTCACGCCTGTGTCCAATACCCACAAATTCTTGTCGAGCTTAGGCAGCTCCCACAGCAACGCCTCTTCAATATGGCGCTCCATGTCTTCTGCGCTTTCACCACGGGAAGCAACTGCGGCCTTCACCACGTTTGCCTGAGGGGAGCCCTCGTAATGTTTTGCAACTTGTTGCAGTTGCTCAACGCTTTGATACTTGACCAACAGAATGTCGTGCTCGATGGCATCACCAATCTTCACGACTTTGGCGATATACCACCAACGTTCGATGATCACCGCAAGGCTGATTAACAGCACCAGCGCCAGAACCGGCACCAGGCCACCTGAAAGTACACTTACCTCGATAATGAAATCCAGCATGTTATTTACTCCTAAGTTTATAGTGGGTTGCTGCTAAGACTGCCGCCACCCGCTGGTGGGTGACGGCAAAATTTCGAACGAGATTATCACAAACCCTTGGACATTAGAACTTATACGATGCAGAACCGTAAAAAGTTCTACCCAGGGGGTCTGTGTAGCGGTTATCAAACCCAAGCTGGTGCCCGCCTTGCGTTTTCACAGTAAAGGGCGGGCGTGTGTTGAACATGTTCTTGATACCGAACGTCAGCTCCAATGATTTGATACCAGCATACCGTGTCTGCCAGTCATAGGTACGGTAACCAGCAACGTACCTCGTGAGGTTATAGGTTTGCCCGGTTGCCAGATTATCGACATCTTGCGGCTGGTCCCAGTATCCAGACTTGTAGTTGATGGTAAAGGTATTTGAAAACTTACCGACATCCCATGTATTGATCAGCCGCCCTGAGAATTTAAAGGTCACCTCGGAGTCATTGTAACGGCCCAGGTTATTGAAGATGCCGTCACCAGGTGTTCGCTCGTAATCATTCTTCAGCATGTATGTGGCGATCAGCTGGGTTCCAAACCGTCCCACGCCGGAATTGACCGACAATTTTGAGTCAAAGTCGATGCCTCGCGTTATCTTCTTCCCCAAATTATTGTTTTTCAACAAGATTGCCAGATTCGTGGCATTAGATAGCGGATCCGTGTAGAGGATATAGAGGTCGCGATACTTTTGTGCATTCCCAAAGACGACATCCTCCTGAATCTGACCGATGGTGTCTTTCAGGTTGACACTCCAGATATCCACACCAAATGAGGCATTTTGTGACGGCTCGACTCTGAACCCGAACGTCCATTGTTTTGTTTTTTCCGGTTTCAGATTCGGATTCCCAGCAACGTAGACGTTATATTGTGAACCAGGTGGCTGACAGTATTGAGCAAGGGGATCTGACGCTGAGAACGGACAATCATATGTCCCGCCAGTCACACCGAACAACTGTTGGACATCCAGCATTTGCGCAACGGATGGCGCCCTGAACCCACTTCCCACAGAACCACGTAGTAGTAAAGCGCTGACCGGCTGGTATCGGACGGAAAGCTTGTAGTTGGTAGAGCCACCGATCTTCTGATACCGGTCATGCCGTAATGACCCGGTCAGCTCCAGATCTTTGATGACTGGCGCAACGATCTCAGCGAATGTTCCCCATGCATTTCTCGTCTTGTCCCACCCGAGATCCTGTGAATCATCACCGGCAATCCCGTTGGCTACGCCCTTCGCCAACTCACCGGGTGTGTATTTGGTCCCCTCCCGCCAGGCATTGATACCCGCCCCCATCTGAACCGAGCCGCCTGCGATCTCCATCAACTCCCGCGAGCCGTGCAATCCAAAGAACGTCAGTGAGCTCTCTCGCTCCTTGAACTTGCCTTTCGACAAAGCCTGCTCAATTGCAGCCTTGCCCGCCGCGCTTTGCCCACCGGGCTCGACAAAGGGGTTGATCAAACCGGAATCCAACGCGTCTTTCAGCTCATTTCGTTTCAGCCAACCAGCCAGATGTGTCTGCGTCCATTCATTGACGGAATGCGTCAGCGATGTCGTGTAATCCCACCCTGCGAGCGTCCCCCTCAGCCCTACATTCAGGTGCTTGGCGACATTCTCGTCCTCAGACGTACGATTGCCTGCATCAACGGCCCGCCATCTGGCGCTTACATCACCAGTCGCGCCCAATGACTGGGCGATACTATAGAAGGGTGAAGTGGTCGGGACAGGAATATCAACCGGTGCAGGTGCAATTCTAGAGGTCACCTGAAACCTGGAGATCATTGCGTCAGCAAAGAGTGTATGTTTATCGCCCAACGACTTGTTCACCGACAACAAGAAGTTGTCACGCTTGGCCTCTGGGTTGATTTCAATGGTACTGGTGTAGTCAAAGTAACATGCCGTACCCACTTGCTGGTGCGTCGGCGGGCACTTTCCGTTTGCCACGAGGTAGGGGTTTTTCAGCACGCCTCCAATCAATACGTTTGCGGGCACGCCTCTTGTGGAGCCATTGAAAAACTCATGCGGCTGCCCTTCGTGATCAAAGTGCAGAATCCCGGTTTTGGCAAAGTCACGATCCGTCGCCTTCAACTGCTTGGTCTGATCATGACTGAAAGAGGCCAGGATATTGAATCCGTCCTCCTGCAGATTCCCAAAACCCTTGACGATGGAAAACCGTTTCTCTCCCCCGCCATCACTCGAAGGATGGGAAATCGAAACCGATACATCCCCAGCAGTCTGGTTGTTCCTCAGAATGAAATTGATAACACCCGCCACGGCATCTGACCCATATAAGGCGGATGCGCCATCAGTCAGCACCTCAACACGCTCCACTGCGGCCAGGGGGATGGTATTCAGGTCGATGCCAGCCAAAGCACCCGTCATCTCCTGGCCAGCAAACGTCGCGACACGCCGCCCGTTCAACAGCACCAAGGTACGCGTTTCGCCAACATTATGGATGGACGCTCCTCCAAAGCCATTTCCCCCGCCCCCGGCGGACTGGGACACCGCTGTAAAACCCTGTATTGCAGGTAGCTTCTGAATCAACTCAGTCACCGAGACGGCCCCAGTCTTCGCAATTTCCGTCTTGCTGAATGTTTGAACAGGTACAGAGCCTTCCTTGGCAATCCGTTTGATACTCGAACCGGTCACCTCGATCCGCTCTGCTTTTTTGGCTGTCTCCTCTTCAGCAGATACCGACTGAATCAAACTCACATAACCAATAGCCGCCATGGCCAACGTCAAGCGTTTCATCTTCATCAAGCCGTCCCCTCTCTTGTGTGTGGGCATTTTTTGTAGCATCACAACGTAAGGGTTTTCCTGTACGTCGCGCGTAAAGTAACAAAAATCCGATTCTGTGAAAAATGCAACTGATGCTGCATTGCACACAAATCCACACATCAACAAGAGGAAGCAACTTCAATGCCAGATTCAAATAAATAAATATTCGAAATAAAAAATATAAAGCCAATTTGTATTAAATTTTAAAATCAACAGCTTAACCCATACAAATAATCACACGAATGCAAATGGCATCAAACACACTCCGACGTGGTTACTTCATGATCAAACAAGAAACCCCTATCAAAACAATGTATTTAAAATCAACACCTACAAAACAGCATAAAATTGCGTTTTATGATTTCTTACCGTACCGCAAAATTCGCCATAACAGATTCATCAGGTTCGACATCTCTGCGCATGGCAATAAAAAAGGGCGGCAATCAAGCCGCCCTGAAATGAAAAATACCTAGGATATCTATTCGAATGCTTATACTCCGCTACAGCGCTTATTTGAAGCGATAGCTGCCTGCCGCGTAGAAGAAGCGACCACGTGAGGAATACAGCTCAGCAAAGCCCATCTGGGTATTGGAGTTGCTGTCAGCGTTGGTCAGTGAGAACGGCGGCATTCTGTCTGCAAGGTTCTTGACACCCATATCCAGCTTCACGCCTTTGATCCCTGTGTAGCTGCCAACCAGATCCACTTCAGTATGAGATGGAATCTGCCGTGCGTCCGCTGCGACACCATGGGCGGCGGTCGGCAAGTCTGACACATCCTTCAGACCACTGATGGTGCGGAACGCGGTACTCAACGACCACGTTCCTGCATCCAGGCCCACGCTGAAGGTATTGCGCCAGCGAGCGGTCGGGGTGGTGCCATAGACGCCTGTCAGATACTCAAAATCTCCGGCGCCGGTACGCTGTTTGATGTATCGGTAGTAAGTCGCCGCATCACGGAAGGTCAGGGTGCCAAGGCCGGTCTTGAAGCGCAGGGACATATCGGTATCCAAGCCACGGCTTTCAGTCTGCCCGATATTCCTCAAGGTCTTTGACACAAATGGGCGACCGGTGACCGGATCGCGTCCGAATTGGCCATTCTTCAACGCCTCCATGGTGGATGGCGAGTTGATCGAGTCTGACTGCTGAATGGCCCACCAATCTACCGACCCAGAGAAAACGCCCAGATCCAAGACCGCGCCAATGTTGAAGGTCTTGCCTTTTTCAGGTTTCAGTGCCGGGTTTGCACCACCGATATTGTCGCCTTGTAAGTCACATGTATCTGGCTGCCCAAAGAACTGGCACTGGTCCTCTGTGAAGTTTGTTGCGCCCTTCTCCTCTGAGCCGTACAGCTGTTTCAGGCCTGGCATCTTGAAGCTGGATGTATAAGATGAACGCAGCAACAAATCCTTGGTGGGACGAATGCTCACCGCCACTTTGGGTGAGGTCTTGGAGCCTGTTGGGTAATGGTCATACCGCAGCGCAGTCTGGACCTCTACCATGTCGGTGACCGGCATGGCCAATTCACCAAATACTGCATAAGCCGAGCGCTTGGCATCGGCAGATGCCTGCTTGATACCACCCAGAACATTGTCATTGACCAGGTTCTGATCAGGCCGGTCGCTGAGCTTCTCGGTCCAACGGGAAGCGCCGACTGCATATCCCAGTGGCCCACCACCCAGCTTGAACAGCTCGCCAGACAGCTTCGCGTCAAGAGAGGTCAGATCATATGTCCCTTCTCTTTTCGGTGAGAGGCGCAAGCTATCCACCAGTGCTGCATCATTGTTACTGATGGTGGCATCCAGTTTGCCAGACCTGGCGGCAGCCCGGAAATCTTTTTTATTGAAATAGTTGCTGTCGCTATTGGTGACTTTGCTACGGCCTTTGGTGGCGGAAACGCTCCAATCAATACCTGCCGTTGCCCCTTCCAGCCCTGCTGTCAGCTGGGTTGTCAGGCTCTTGCGATCGGTAATGCGCGGGCCGCCTTGAACAAATCGGCCCAGGTATTGCCTGCCATCAGGCAAGATAAAGGTATCGGGCACGGGGTGAGCTTCGAAATGATCTTTGCTTTGCGCCAATACAACCTGCGCACTTGCTTTGATCGCTTCATTGATTTTCAGCGAACCGACCGACATAAAGGATGTGCGATCCGCGCCATTATAGGCGGTCAGCAGTTCTGCGTTGAAATCATAGCGGCATGTTCTATTTTTCAACTCTGGAGGGCACGGCTTGACCGTTAGACCTGTCGTTGGATTCCCCTCATTATCAAGAATATTGCCAAAAGGTGATGCAGAGCTACGGCGATCCGGCCCGCCCAGGCGGCGGAAGTCAACCGACTTGGACAGCTCGCGGTCTTTACGGTAGATCGGGTCACGTTTGAATATATCCAGCGCGGCAAAGACATTGAAGCCTTGCTCATCGTAATCGCCAAAACCACCGGAAATGGTCGCGCCTTTTTCCGTGCCGTCATGGCGGCTGGATGTACCCAGTCTTCCACCAATATCGCCGCCAACGTAGTTTTTCTTGGTGATGAAGTTCATCACCCCTGCGACGGCATCTGCACCATAGATTGCGGAACCGCCGTCCTTCAGCACTTCCACCCGCTCGATGGCGGAGATGGGAATCATATTGATATCGACAGCATCGCCAGCACCGGAGCTATCTGCCAACGCATTCCGTGGCAATCGCTTGCCATTCAACAATACCAATACCTGGTTTTCAGCCATCCCGCGCATGCGGACGTTAGCAGTACCCGAGCCGGACGGTGCGTTACTTGCGAGCTCCCCTTGATCAAAGATGTCGATGGTTGACATGGTTTTGATCAGCTCGTTGACCGTCGTCGCCCCGGTTTTTTCGATCTGCTTACGTGTCAAGACCTCAATCGGTGCAGGCCCTTCTTTCGCAACACGTTTGATACTGGAACCCGTTACTTCGATACGCTCTGTCTTGGCGGGCGCCTCGTCAGCAGCCCAGGCAGATGTCGCCAGGCCAATCGTTGCTACTGCATATGCTAGACGTGTCATCTTCATGCTAGCCGTCTCCCTCTCACTAACTTCGTTGATTCGCGATATTGTTTAAAGTCAGGCGATACCTAACGGGTGATAACTTAGCAAGAAAGCCATCAAAATGGCGAGAAACTTGTCAAAGTCAATTATCGGTTGCCACCACTTGAATGAGGTATCACAAGCCGCTCGGATGCAGCGCCGCCTCATCCAACCCGCATCAAAACGCTTACAGAGCCTCATAAAAATCGTTAATTATCATGAAATTACAAATCATGACAATTTCAACAGAAAGCGGACACACCCGCGAGGACATGACATGTTCAATATGCTTTTTCAGATGAACCATGGATAAACCACACAAGAAAGCTAGATAAATTTACAGCCAGTCTTGTTGCATACATACAACATTTGCTGTGCATTATGTTTTTTCACACCCTTGGTTACGTAGATTGACGAGGTTAAATTTGACTACTTATGGTGATGCAAATCTGGAAAAATCCACTGGTCGCCGCAGCATCCTGATCACCGGCTGCTCATCCGGCATTGGTCTGGCATGTGCCAAAGGCCTACAGGCGAGAGGCTGGCAGGTCTTTGCTGGCGCACGTCAGGCCGATGATCTGCATCGGCTGGCACAACTGGGGCTGAGCCCGATCGAGCTGGATGTGACCAATCAGGCGCACATCGAGCGCGCTTGCGACCATGTCCTCAACATCACCCAGGGCCGGCTGGATGCTTTGTTCAACAATGCTGGCTTCGGGCAGCCCGGCGCGGTCGAGGATCTGCCGATCGCAGCGGTCAGACGCCAATTTGAAACCAATCTGTTTGGCCCGATAGCGCTGACCAATCGATTGCTGCCCGTCATGCGACGCCAGGGATTTGGTCGGATCATCTGGAACAGCTCCGTGCTGGGCTTTGCAGCCATGCCGTATCGGGGTGCCTACAATGCCAGCAAGTTTGCGATGGAAGGATGGGTGGATACGCTCAGGCTGGAGCTGACCGGCAGTCATATCCATGTCTCGTTGATCGAGCCGGGGCCGATCTTGAGCCGCTTTCGTGAGCACGCATACCAGGCCTTTCTCGATCATATCGACCGAGATCAAAGCTTTCACCGCGCAGTCTATCTGGAGATGGAAGCACGGCTGACCAAGCCAGGAGCGACAACCGGCTTCACCTTGCCAGCCGAGGCCATCCTGCCACCGCTGATCCACGCCTTGGAATCACCACGTCCCAAGGCTCGTTACCGCGTCACAAAACCAACCCAATGGTTTGCGATCGCCAAACGGATCTTGCCGACACGGTGGCTGGATAAGCTGCTGCTTGCGGCGACAGGCGGGGAAAGGCCACCAACCGCACGTTGATTGCGTGGCTGTGCAGCGCACATTTATCGTTGCAGTATTCGATTCTGGATCGGCTACGTTATAATCCAGGTATCTGTATCCATCACCTCGCTAGGTAACGTCTTATGGCAATTGATCGCGAGTACGTCTCCGAATTCACGCAATTCATGAATGGTTTTCTGGATAAGAACCCGGAAGTCAAACAATCACAACAGGCCAATCGCGCAACGTGGTGGGATCGGGAAATCGATCGTGACCTGTACCGCCGCTTCAGCGAATCCCGTGAGAAGCAGAAGCCTTACGTCTATCAGCCTGACTGAGCGCAGACACCTGATCTACACAACGGCGCGATAACGCGCCGTTTGTGTTTGTACTGACGGCACCATTCATCTTCAAGCCCCGGGCAGAATCAAGGAGGATTGCCACATGCGATTTGCTGTTCTGTCCGATATTCATGGCAATCTGCCCGCACTGGAAGCCGTGCTGGCCGACTTGCCGCGCCATGACATCACGCAGTGGGTCAATCTGGGCGACATCCTCTCTGGCCCACTCTGGCCTGCCGAGACAGCAGCACGCTTGATGTCGGAAAATGCCGTCACCATCCGTGGCAATCATGAGCGGCAATTGCTGGCGTGTGCTGAGCGCCCGGGCCAGCCTTCCGATCAATATGCGTTCGATCGCCTGAGCGCACACCAGCTGGCGTGGCTACAAAGTCTTCCGAGTGAGCACTGGTTGGCGCCAGATGTCCTGATGGTCCATGGCATGCCAGGTGATGACCTGAATTATCTATTGGAAGACGTGGCCCATGGCGGCACGCTTGTCCCACCCGAGGCAACGCTCGAAGCCCGTCTGGGAAACCATGCCGCGTCACTGGTGCTGTGCGGGCACTCGCATCTGCCACGGGCGGTCTGGCTGAGCAGGGGGATCCTGCTGGTCAATCCTGGCAGTGTCGGTCTGCAAGGCTACGATGACGATGCGGGTGGGCCGCATCTGGTGCAGAACTATAGCCCACACGCCCGTTATGCCATCTGCGAGCAGCAAGGCGGCCACTGGCATGTCCAGCAATTGATGGTGCCCTACGATTGGGATGCCGCCGCCCGACAAGCCGAGCGAAATGGTCGCCCAGATTGGGCGTATGCGTTACGCACCGGTCGGGCACGTCTACCCGCTTAGTCGTGGGGGCATGCCCCTCGTCACCACGGCTTCAATCGAGTGATTCAATCCCTGGCAAGGTCTGGAAGCAGACATTCCGCATTGTCGCCAGGAAGTCCGCCAGATAGGCCCGCCCGGCATCCTGCTGGCGGATCGCGCCATACAAGCGCCCCCACAGCCCCTTGCTGGTAATCGCCTTGGCCGCAAGATAGCCTCGCTCCACATAGCCTTGCACGGCCCAGGCGGGCAAGGCAGCCACCCCGCGCCGGCTGGCTACCAGTTGCAAGATGGCCACGGTCAATTCGCTGGTGCGCCGCGCTGGTGCCACTCCAGCAGGCTTCAAGACCTGCCGGATCAAGTCGAGCATGTCATCTGGCACGGGGTAGGTGATCAGCGTCTCAGCGGCGAAATCAGCGGCTGCGAGATTCGGTTTGGCCGCCAGCGGATGGTCGTTGGCCACCAGCCCGACGATTTCATACATGAACAAGGGATGGTAGAGCACTGCGGTTTCCGTCTCGTCGCGGTCGGACACAATCGCCAGATCTGCTCGATCCTCCAGTAGCAGCCCGACAGGGTCGGCATGAAAGCCCGACACGATATCCAGCTCGACCTCTGGCCATGCCGCCCGGAATCGATCCATCGCGGGCATCAACCAATCAAAGCAGGTGTGGCATTCCACCGCAATCCGCAGCTGCCCGGCTTGCCCCTCCAGCAGGCGGGCCAAGTCCCGATCCGCCGCAGCGACCTGGGGCAATACCAGGGTCGCCAATTGCAATAGGCGCTCACCGGCCAGTGTCAGCTTGATCGGCTGGGTTTTACGATCAAACAGCTCCAGGCCGTAGTGCAGCTCCAGGGCTTTGATCTGGTGCGAAACAGCTGATTGGGTCAAATGCAGACGGGCACCCGCGCGAGATACCGAGCCGGTTTCGGCAATCGCTTGCAGCGTACGCAGATGGCGGATTTCAATGATGGACTGAGTCATGAATAGATTTGATTGAAACCATAAAAATAATGAGATTGAATCATATGCCATATCAGCTCATCATGCAAAGCACTCATACACAAGGGGCTAAGCAATGACAACGATTCATACACTAGGTTTTCCTCGCATCGGTGCACAACGCGAATTGAAACACGCCGTTGAGTCCTATTGGCGTGTCGATCAGTCGATCGACGCACTCAAGCAGACGGCAAGCGCATTGCGCTCCCAGCATTGGCAATGGCAACGTGAGGCAGGGCTCGATGTCGTCACGGTTGGCGACTTTGCCTTTTACGATCAGGTGCTCAATCACATCGCCTTGTTCGGTTGTGCGCCCAAGCGCTTTGGCTTTGGCCCCCGCCTGTCCGTGGATCAATACTTCCAGCTGGCGCGTGGCAATGCAGATCAGTTCGCGTTGGAAATGACCAAGTGGTTCGACACCAATTATCACTACCTTGTCCCCGAGTTCCATGCTGACACACACTTTGAGCTGGATAGCCACTGGCTGCTGGATGAGCTGAAGCAAGCACAAGCGGAAGGCCATCGCGTGAAGCCCGTGCTGATCGGGCCGCTGACCTTTTTGTGGCTGGGCAAGGCGAAGGGGCATGCGCATCAACACCAGCACGCCCAACACGCAGATTGCTGCGGGGCACCGACGCAAGCCGATGCCTTCGACAAGCTACCACTGCTGGCGCGCCTGCTGCCTGCCTATGTCCAGCTGCTGCAGGAATTGACCGCCGCAGGGGTCGAGCTGGTTCAGATCGACGAACCCGCATTGGTATTGGATCTGCCCCAGGCCTGGGTGGATGCGCTCGATCACATCTACGCGACATTGCGCGCCAGTGGCCCCAAGCTATTGCTGAGCACCTATTTCGGCGCGGTGGACAATCATGCCGCACGCCTGAGCAAGCTGCCCGTCGCGGGCCTGCACCTGGATCTGGTCCGGGCCCCTGAGCAGCTGGCCGCTTTTGCGGACAACTGGCCAGCAGACAAGATTCTGTCAGCGGGTATCATCGATGGGCGCAATATCTGGCGTGCTGATCTCGACCGCTGCTTGGAAACACTGTCCCCGCTACGCCGACAACTGGGCGACCGCCTGTGGCTGGCACCCAGCTGCTCGCTGCTGCATGTGCCGGTTGATCTGGCCCAGGAAGGCAAGCTTGATCCAGAGCTGAAGAGCTGGTTGGCGTTTGCAAAACAGAAACTGAATGAGCTGTCGGTGCTGAAACGCGCACTGGATCTGGGCCGCACCGCTGTCCACCAGGAGCTGCAGACAAGCCGCGCCGCACTGGATGCCCGCGCAGCCAGCCCGCGGATTCACAACCCAGCGGTGGCAGCACGGGTAGATGGCATCGGTGCGCAAGACGACCGTCGCCAATCAGGCTATACCACACGCCAGCTGGCACAACGCGAACGCCTGAATCTGCCCCCGCTGCCGACCACGACCATCGGCTCGTTCCCACAGACCGATACCATCCGCCGGGCCCGCGCCGCATTCAAACGTGGTGAGCTGGGCGGTAGCGAGTACCATCAGGCCATGCAAGCGGAGATCCAGCACGCGGTAAGCCGCCAGGAAGCGCTGGGGCTGGATGTGCTGGTGCACGGCGAAGCAGAACGCAATGACATGGTGGAGTATTTTGGCGAGCAATTGGCAGGCTTTGCGTTCACACAATATGGCTGGGTACAAAGCTATGGCAGCCGTTGCGTCAAACCACCCGTCATCTTTGGCGATGTCTCCCGCCCGACCCCGATGACCGTGGCCTGGACACAATACGCCCAAAGCCTGACCCAGCGCCCGATGAAAGGCATGCTGACCGGCCCGGTGACCATCCTGCAGTGGTCGTTTGTCCGCGATGACCAGCCGCGCAGCCAGACAGCCACCCAGATCGCGCTGGCGATCCGTGACGAGGTGGTGGACCTGGAGGCAGCCGGCATCGCCGTGATCCAGATCGACGAGCCTGCTTTCCGCGAGGGCCTGCCGCTCAAGCGTGCCGACTGGCCGCAATATCTGGACTGGGCTGCCCGCGCCTTCCGCCTGTCTGCAAGCGGGGTGCGTGACAACACGCAGATCCACACCCACATGTGCTATTCGGAGTTCAACGATATCCTCCCGGCCATCGCCGCACTGGATGCGGACGTGATCACCATTGAGACTTCGCGCTCCGACATGGAGCTGCTGGACGGCTTTGGCGAGTTTGCCTACCCGAACGAGATCGGCCCGGGCGTCTACGATATCCACTCACCTCGCATTCCAAAGGTGGAGGAAATGACGCGCCTTTTGCGTAAAGCAGCGGCGGTGATCCCCGCTGAGCGGCTGTGGGTGAACCCGGACTGCGGTCTGAAAACCCGTGGCTGGGCAGAGGTGGATACTGCGCTGCAGAACATGGTCACTGCGACCAACCAGCTGCGACAGGAGCTCGCCGCCACCCTCTGAGCGGCATCTCAGCAGCACTGTCTGACCCTGTGGAGAATGGCAGCAACGCCATATCCACAGCAGAAAAAGAAACAGCCCGGCTTGCCGGGCTGTTTTCGCTGACCTGTCGATGCAAACTCAGGTCATGATCCATGTGTGCCGTGCATCGTGGCAGGATCAGCATCGATCGGCTCCACCGTCACCTCCACTTTCACCTCGCCAGCCTGTTTGAAACGCAAGGTCATCGGCACAACATCACCCACGACCAATGGCTTCTTCAGGCCGAACAACATGATGTGATAGCTGTGTGGCTTCAACATCACCGTGCCACCGGCAGGCACCGCAACCTGCGGTACCTGCCGCATGCGCATCACACCATTGTCGTTGATGTGATTGTGAATCTCGATCTCTTCCGCCAGACTGGGGCTACTGGCCTCCAGCAATGCATCTGCCGTCTTGCCTGCATTGTTGATCTTCATATACACCGCCCCCATCTGTGCGCCTGGTGTCGATGCGCGCGCCCACGGGTGATCGACCGTCAAGCCGCTTTGCTTGAAATCATGTGCGAACACTGAACCAACCAATGACCAGGCCAACACAGACAGCGCCAAACGAGATTTCATAACACAATTCCTTATTTTTCGATTCGAATGAATGGCTCGAACAAACCTGCACCCAGCGCCAACCCGCAATGGGGCTGGACATGCCGGTGCAACTGACAACATGTGGATTCCGTAGAGATCGGCCCGATGCGGCCCAACCGCAACCATGAATCGAGCTGGATAGCACAGGGCCTCCGCCTTGCCACCCAGCCCATGTGAGCCAGGCAGCAAAACCCTATCGGCAGAACAGATGGGGTGAACGATCAACCCAAGATCAACGGTGGTGCGCGTCCAGGTGGAGGCAGGTTCCCATCCTGCTGGACGACATCCATTGTCAGGTTGATATCGGATGCCGGTGAAGACGTGATCGACCGGGGAAAAGCTGCGACACTGGACGTGGGCGGCAACCCGGCCTGTCCATGCTCATATTGTTGGCACAGGGGGCAGCCCTGCTGGAACACCTTGGCAGGTTGCTCTGGTTTGCCGCCTGGCGCATCAGCCAAGGCAGCAACGATCTCAGGCGTCAATTTGCCACAGAAGGCAAGCCCACCCACCCCATTGGTCGGGATCGCGCCATGCAGGAAAGACATGGCGGCATGCAACCAGAGCGCAAGCAAGGCGAGGTAAAGGCCCAGATGCTTCCTAGAAACGATCATGCGTCGCCAAGACCTGGTCATAGTCGGGAAGCCGTCTATTATAGGCGCTCCAAGGCATGGCCACAATGCAAGCGCCGGCAAGGCTTGCCTGGAAGCGCCACCAGGCAGACAATTCCCTTATCGACATGATAAGGCGCACATCGATAGCGATGCGCAACCGTCATGCAATACAAGCGGCACCGGTGGGGCAGCTACAACAATTCCTCAATACCCGCCGTCCACGCCCCTCTTCCCATCCATCAAAGGATCAAAACCAGATGAATAAACGCGAACTTGAAGACGGCATCGTGACAGAGTTCTCCAACCGCATGAGCTATGGCGGCTACTTATGTCTGGATGACCTGCTGGCCTACCAGAAACCCTTGTCCGATCCACCTCACCACGATGAAATGCTGTTCATCATCCAGCACCAGACCTCCGAGCTGTGGATGAAGCTGATGCTGCACGAGTTACACGCTGCCATGGCTTTTGTCCAACAGGACAATCTGGGACCTTGTTTCAAGATCCTGGCGCGCGTGAAACAGATCCAGCGCATCCTGTTTGAGCAATGGGCCGTGCTGGAAACCCTGACCCCCTCTGAGTACCTCGAATTCCGTGGAGTATTGGGCAACTCGTCCGGTTTCCAGTCTCACCAATACCGCTCCATCGAATTTCTGCTGGGTAACAAAAACGAAAAGATGCTCGATGTCTTCCAGCACGAGCCGGACAAGTACGCCTCGCTGAAAGCCATTCTGCATGCGCCCAGCCTGTATGATGAGTTCCTGCGCCACCTGCATCGGCAGGGGTTGCCGGTGCCTCAGGCCTGCATCGAACGTGACTGGTCGCAACCCTACGAGCGCAACCCTGCGCTGATCCCTGTCTTCAAGGCTATTTACGACAACCCGCGTGAACATTGGGCAGCCTACGAAATGGCGGAAAAACTGGTGGATGTCGAGGAATATTTCCATCTCTGGCGTTTCCGCCACATGAAGACGGTGGAGCGAGTGATCGGCTTCAAAACCGGCACAGGTGGATCAAGCGGGGTCAGTTTCCTGAAACGCGCGTTGGATCTCACCTTCTTCCCTGAATTACTGGATGTCAGAACGGAGCTGGGCAAATGAGCGCAGACTACCTCACCCACGCCCTCCACGCGCTGGGCGACGGCCCACTCACCGAGGCGGGCATCCACCAGCACCTTGCGCCGTTGTTCTCACAGGTGCTGTCACGCGATGAAATCTACCTGGCCAACCATTCATTGGGCCGCCCGCTGGATCAATCCATGCACGATGTCGCAGAGGCCATCAGCCTTTGGCAGCATCGGCTGGATGCAGCCTGGACACCCTGGCTGGATGAACAGCAAGCCTTCCGCAGCCGCCTGTCCACGCTGCTGAATGCCCAACAAGCAGACTGCATCATCCCCAAAACCAGCGCGGGCCAAGGCTTACGCGCTGTCTTGAACAGCCAGCCCAATGGCATCAAGGTGGTCAGCACGCGTGGGGAATTCGACTCGATTGATTTCATCCTCAAGCAATATCGCGAGCAAGGCAGGATTCGCCTCAACATGGTCGAGCCCGATCCGCAAGGGTACTTCAGCAGCGAGGCGATCCTGGCTGAAATCGACGCGGACACCCGGCTGGTGGTGATTTCCCAAGTCATGTTCATGACCGGCCAGATCCTGCCTGAGTTGCCACGCATCATCGCGCACGCTCATGCGCAAGGCGCACAAGTCTTGGTGGACGCATATCACGCCGTTGGGGTGATTCCTGTCGATGTGCGCCAGCTGGGGTGTGACTTCCTGATCGGGGGCAGCTACAAATACCTGCGGGGTGGTCCTGGTGCCTGTTGGCTATACATTGCCCCTCAAGTTCTGGATCAACACCTGACAACACTCGACACCGGCTGGTTCGCCAAACAAGCGCCCTTCTCCTACGCCCGCCCCGACACCCCAGCCTTTGGCCCCGGTGGTGACAGCTGGCTGGAATCCACCCCTCCAGTGTTGACCTGGTATCAGAGCCGCGCCGGACAGCAACTGGTATTGGGCATCGGCGTGGAACGGCTGCGTGCCTATTCACTACAGCAACTACGTGAGCTGAAAGCCAGATTGCGCGTTGCCGACATCCACTGCGAAGGCGCAGACGAACAGTTCGGTGCCTACCTCACTATCCACCATCCGCATGCAGCAGCACTGGCACAGCAGCTGCTGGCAAAAGGTGTGAACACCGACGCCCGCGCAGACCGCTTACGCCTGTGCCCAGATCTGCTCAATACCAGCGAGGAATTGCAACGCGCCAGTGAAATCGTCGCACAGGTCATTCAACAAGGGGCTTGATAATTGGCGAGGTGATCGCATATGAGTGTTATCACCATTTGTATGCAATCACACTCGCCATGAAAAAGCCGTTGCACTCAGACATCCTGGTCTACCTCAATCGGGCCGATCTGGTTCAGTTCAATGACGAACTCGTGCGCCCTGATTACATCATGATCCCCGACGACGACAGCCGGCGTGATGATATCGTGCTGGAATGCACCGTCAACGGGCAGTCCGTTGATTTCACAGTCGAAGACCTCGCCAATGCAGAAAACCTGGGCGATGGCGGCTACCTGGTCAAACATCGCGGCGTGGTGAGATTTCTACAAGTCACCTCCATCCACTGACAGCCAGCCGCGCTACACGCCGCTCACACATTGGCAAGGAACCTGTCTATACTGATCTTCAACGTGAACAGGGGCGCCAACTTGGTGGCCCCATCCAGCCAAAGACGGTTCGATGAAGCACTCCACCCTGTTATTGAGCGCCTTATTGGTGGCGCTGACCGGTTGTAAGCAACAAGCAGGTTCTTATCAGATCGACAACGCACGCTCATTCACCTTGCAGCGCGTCAAGCCCTATGTCTGGAGCAAGGAATGGGATCGCTGGCTGCTGGTTTCCCGCATGCCGGATTGCCAGCGCAAGCACCCTATCGAATCAGAGAGTGAATTCGAGCCACTGAAGATCTATCTGGTCGAGGATGGCTTATACCAGATCAAAGATGGCTCGACAGTCTATCAGGCTGACTTCAACAATTGCACGCTGACCGAAATGCCCAGAAAGACCAAGGTCAGCGGAAGCCTGGTCGGCAGCTTTGATGATCCGGTCAAAGAGAAAATCCCCTTTGAAGTAGCCGAGGGCAAAGAAAAATAACCCCTTACAAACAAGCACCTCTTCAATCCACCACCAGCAGCGCCGTCAGACCATGACAGGCGCGCGCTCGGTTGCAAGCCTCAGGAAAATACCCAACATCTGCCAGCGGCGCGAATTCACGGCAAGGCGATGGCCGCTCCTGGTAGATCCCACAGGACACCGCCTGACCAATGACGCCCTGTAGCGCCACACAACGTGGGCGAGCATGATCTGTCCCGCGCAGGCGATAGGTGGATGAAGTCTCCGGCACGGCCAACCCATCCGGCACGCACCCACCCTCACTCTCCAGCTCAGACTCGTGGAAGCTGACCCGAAACGCGGCGCAGCAAGCACCACACCGCATGCATTCAGAAACCATCACACTCACCTCTTCGATGACGAAGGCATTGCCGAAAATCATTATTTTCTAATATCATAACTTATCTTGATGCCAACACCCCAGGGTTCACCAAATGAAACAACCACTTGCACGATCTTTCATTCTAACCGCCACCTTGCTTGGTTTGACCGCATGTGGCGGTGGTGGCGGAGGGGATGGCGGCTCGTCCACCACTACGGGCGGGAATCCTCCCCCGACCAATCCAACCACTCCAACACCGCCGGTGCCACCTACACCGACGCCGACGCCAACGCCGCCCCCCACTCCTACCACTCCGGTTCCCGATGGAGTATTGCCAGCTGCCGTGGCATCCGCGTTGTTGAATGCCCACAATGCAGTGCGGGATGCGGAACAAGTCAATCTGCCTAAATTGAACTGGTCAGAGCCACTCGCCAAATTCGCACAGGAATGGGCAGACCATCTGAAGGCATCCAACTCGTGCACCATGCGCCATCGTGCTGATAGTCAACGACTGTTCAACAATCAAGTAACAGGCGAAAACCTGTATTACTCGTGGTCCAGCGTGCCCTATACCGGCTTCCAGTCCACGCCCGAGGCCGTGATCAAACTCTGGGCGGACGAAAAACCCGATTACAGCTTTGTCACCCGCAACTGTGCCCCCAACAAGGCGTGTGGACACTACACGCAGATCATCTGGAAAAGCACTACCACGGTCGGATGTGGCCGCGCGCAATGCAACACACAGGAAATCTGGGTCTGCAATTATCTGCCTGCTGGCAATGTATCAGGGCAAAACCCCTACTGATCCGAATCCAGACAGATCGCCCGTACCATTGAAAATGGCGAGCCAATCGGGCTCGCCATTTTTTGTCATCATCGCCAAGCCGTGCTGACCACAAGCAGGCTCAGTGCAGGTTGTCATCCACCGGATCAGGGAATGGCATGACAGGGACACCCTCTTCCAGCAACTCGACGACCTCGTCACGGCTCACCACGCCACGGATCATACGCTCAGGCGCGTTTCCTGCGTGGATCTTCCTGGCCTCAGCCGCGAAACGCGTGCCAACATCTTCGCTTTGAGTCAGCACCTGCGCGCGGACTTTCATAAGTAGTGCCCCCACGTCGATGGTTTCTGACTGCTCCGCGCCGGTTTTGCGCTCGGTTTTTGTGTTCAAAAAAGCAGCCGTCGGCACTTTGCGCACGCGTTGTGAATTGCAGATCGGGCATTGCACCAAACCCCGGCTCAGCTGATCATCAAAATCATGGCGGGATGCAAACCAGCCTTCAAACTTATGCCCATCATCACAGCTGATTTCATAAACGACCATAGCAGACCTGACACACTTGAACGATTGGAATCAGAGTCGAATATTATCTGAATATAGTTAAATATGAAAATAGGATGACAAGCCTGCTTTACGACAAGGCACGCAATTCATCGTATCTGGCCATCTTATCACCCAGGCAGGCAGGGAAACCGCTCTGACACCTGATTCCATGACCCCCCCCCACGCCCGACACCGAGGATTTCAAGCATGCCACTAGCATAGTCAGCACGCTACCCCACACAAGCGAAAAACAAAAATATTATTAAAATTCAAATAGATACACAAGAAGCAAACATTTTCACTGACAAGCACAAAACTATGCGACAATCCGCGCCTTTCCAACAGGCCAAAGAGCCTCTTCAGCCCGCTTCCAGCGTCGGCTGAACCGGACTCGCAGAACGAGGTAAGTCCAATGAAATTCCGTTTCCCGATCGTCATCATCGACGAAGATTTCCGCTCCGAAAACGCCAGTGGTCTGGGTATCCGTGCCTTGGCAGAGGCCATCGAACAGGAAGGCATGGAGGTATTGGGGGTGACCAGCTACGGCGATTTGTCGAGCTTTGCCCAGCAACAGAGCCGGGCTTCCGGTTTCATCCTGTCGATCGATGATGAGGAATTTCATTCGGATGAGGCTGCCGAACACGCGGTCAAGCAGCTACGTGCCTTTGTGGAAGAGATTCGCTGGCGCAATCCAGACATCCCATTGTTCATCTACGGTGAAACCCGCACCAGCCGCCACCTTCCCAACGACATTCTGAAAGAGCTGCACGGCTTCATCCACATGTTTGAGGATACGCCCGAGTTCGTGGCGCGCTATATCATCCGTGAGGCCAAAACCTATCTGGACACGCTGGCACCGCCTTTTTTCCGCGCGCTGCTGAACTATGCACAGGATGGCTCCTATTCCTGGCATTGCCCCGGCCACTCCGGCGGGGTTGCCTTCCTGAAAAGCCCGGTGGGTCAGATGTTTCACCAGTTCTTTGGTGAAAACATGCTGCGCAGTGATGTATGCAATGCGGTGGAAGAGCTGGGCCAATTGCTCGATCACACCGGCCCGGTTGCCGCCAGCGAGCGCAACGCAGCCCGCATCTTCAATTCGGATCACTGCTTCTTTGTGACCAATGGCACCTCGACCTCGAACAAAATGGTATGGCATGCCACAGTGGCACCAGGCGATATCGTCGTGGTGGACCGCAACTGCCATAAATCGATTTTGCACTCGATCATCATGACCGGTGCGATTCCGGTGTTCCTGATGCCTACCCGCAATCACTACGGCATCATTGGCCCGATACCGAAGGAAGAATTCGAGCCGGAGAACATTCGCAAAAAGATCGAGGCCAACCCATTCGCCAAGGATGTGAAGACCAAGCCCCGCATCCTGACCATCACCCAAAGCACCTATGATGGCGTGCTGTACAACGTGGAGATGATCAAGGACACACTGGGCGACACGATCGACACCTTGCATTTCGACGAAGCCTGGTTGCCCCATGCAACCTTTCATGATTTCTATCAGAACATGCACGCGATTGGCCGTGATCGGCCACGCCCGAAAGACCCGCTGGTGTTCTCGACCCAATCCACCCACAAGATGCTGGCTGGCTTGAGTCAGGCTTCGCAGATCCTGGTGCAGGAATCAGAAACCCGCTCTTTGGATCGCTACCGATTCAACGAAGCCTACCTGATGCACACCTCCACAAGCCCACAATACGCCATCATCGCGTCCTGTGACATTGCTGCCGCCATGATGGAGCCCCCCGGCGGTACGGCGCTGGTCGAAGAATCGATTTTCGAGTCGCTGGACTTCCGTCGGGCCATGCGCAAGGTGGACGAGGAATACGGTGACAGTTGGTGGTTCAAGGTGTGGGGGCCGGACGAGCTGGCAGACGAAGGCATGGGCAACCGCGCAGACTGGCTGCTCAAAGCCAATGAGCGCTGGCATGGTTTCGGCAATCTGGCGGAGGGCTTCAACCTGCTCGATCCGATCAAGGCTACCATCATCACCCCTGGGCTGGATGTCGATGGTGACTTCGACGATTCAGGCATCCCTGCGGCCATCGTCACCAAGTACTTGGCTGAGCATGGGGTGATCGTCGAAAAGACCGGACTGTACTCGTTCTTCATCATGTTCACCATCGGCATCACCAAAGGTCGATGGAACACGCTGGTGACGGCATTGCAGCAGTTCAAGGATGATTACGACAAGAACCAGCCGCTGTGGCGTGTCTTGCCGGAGTTCGTTGCCGCTCACCCACGCTATGAGCGGATCGGCCTGCGTGACCTTTGCCAGCAGATCCATGATGTCTACAAGGCGCATGACATTGCGCGCCTGACCACCGAGATGTACACCTCGAACATGGTACCCGCCATGAAACCGACCGATGCCTACGCCAAGATGGCGCATCGGGAGATCGAGCGCGTGCCACTGGACGAGCTGGAAGGCCGCATCACCGCGATCCTGCTGACACCTTATCCACCGGGCATTCCGCTGCTGATCCCTGGCGAGCGCTTCAACAAGACCATCGTGCAATACCTGCAGTTTGCGCGTGAATTCAACGAGCGCTTCCCTGGCCTGAAGACCGACATCCACGGCTTGGTCGAGGAAGAAGTCGATGGCAGGACTGCCTATTTTGTGGATTGCGTAATGCTGTGATCCGCGCATCAGGCGCAGCACGAAAAACGGGAGGCCCTGCCTCCCGTTTTTTTGGTCCAGCTCGCTCAACACACCAGCGGTTCATCCACCTGCAGGCCCGCCAGGATAGCCTGGATATCCGGCACCGCTTTCACGGCGCGGATCCGCTCAAACAACCACCCCGCCTCGGGGTAATGTTGGCGCAACATACTCAACCATTGCTTCAGCCGCCCTGGCGCGTGCTTACCCTCGACTTTGCCGGCGACTTGCCCCACAAAACGCTGTAAAACCGGCACCAGCTCATGCCAATGCATCGGTGCCACAGGTTGCCCAGCCAGATGCTGTTTGATCTGTCTGGCCAGATCCGGCCTCGCCACCAAGCCACGCCCCAGCATCACATCGTCACAGCCACTTTCCGCTCGGCAAGCCAGATAATCCTCAACCGTCCAGATCTCACCATTGGCCACCACCGGGCACGCCACCGCAGCTTTGATCAAGGCAATCCAGTGCCAGTACGCAGGGGGTTGATAGCCCTCGACCTTGGTTCGGGCATGCACCACCAGCTCTGCTGCGCCTCCCATCGCCAAGGCTTGTGCGCATTCAATCGCCAGCGATTTGTCTTCATAACCCAGGCGCATCTTGGCTGTCACGGGGATCTTCGACGGCACAGCAGCGCGCACCGTGGACACGATGGCATGCAGCAGATCGGGCTCGGTCAGCAATACCGCACCACCACGGTGCCGATTCACACATTTTGCCGGACAGCCAAAATTCAGATCGATCACCGGCGCACCCAGCTCGGCAGCACGGGCTGCATTCTCCGCCAGGCAGGTCGGATCCGACCCCAGCAATTGCAGGCGGACCGGGGTACCTACCGCTGTCACCGCACCATTCAGCAGCTCTGGTGCCAAGCGGTGATAATACTTGGGTGGCAACAAAGTCTCGGTCACACGGACAAACTCCGTCACGCACCAATCCACCCCGCCCATTCGCGTGAGCACGTCCCGCATCACGTCATCGACCAGCCCTTCCATGGGCGCCAGCGCAATTCTCACCCTGCTCATCCTGCACAAAAAGGCGGCATTATACGCAAAACACGGCCAGCCATGCTGGCAATCCTTTGTCGTAAAAGACTTTTTCACCACAAAATCCACAACCAGCTGGTCATTTCCGACCTACACTCAAGGCAGGTGCAACAGCACCAGCCCCAATACCGTCAAGGAGGATGCATCGTGGCCAGTCACCATCTACCCGGTTTAGACGAACACTTTTCGGTTCCTGAAGTACACCATGTTGCAGCCAGCCGACCATTGGCTTGGCTGAAACAAGGTTGGCAGGATCTGATGGCCCACCCCGGCCCCAGCTTGATCTACGGCGTGCTGGTGGCAACAATGGGATGGTTGATCGTCACGCTTGCTGCTCCCCGCCCTTATCTTGTCACAGCGGCTGTTTCCGGCTTTCTGCTGATTGCGCCACTCATCGCCACAGGCGTATACGAGCTTACCCGCCAGCGGGCCAATGGCCGCACACCCACCTTTCTGGATTCACTGATCGGGCTACGCCGCAACGCCAGTGCTGTCGCGCAGATCGGCATTGTGCTGGCACTGGCTGCGCTGGCCTGGGAGCGCATCTCGGCTATCCTGCTGGCCTTGTTTTACGGGGGTGAAATGAGCACGGTGGAAGGCTTTGTCCGGCAAGTCCTGTTCTCAGGCGACTATACCGGGGTGGTCATCGCCTGGTTTGCAGGCGGCGGCTTGCTGGCCGCCCTGGTGTTTTCACTGACCGTCATCGGCATGCCCATGCTGATTGACCGCGACACCGATGTGATCACCGCCATGATGACCAGCCTGCGCACGGTTGCTGACAATGTACCTGCCATGTTGGTGTGGGCAGGGCTGATCGTGGCGCTGACAGCAATCGGCTTCGCCACCTTGATGCTCGGGTTGATCGTGATTCTGCCATGGCTGGGGCACGCGACATGGTGTGCGTACCAGGATCTGCTGGATAAATGAAGTGATGCTGCCAAGGGGCGTCGCCCATTGAGTTTGACATGGTTTCATCGCTCACGGGTCTGGGCGAGTACGATGAAACCGTGTCAACTGCACCTAAACCGTCCCCGTCCCGCTGATCGACGCAATCAGGGTGGCGCCACAGCTGGTGTGATGGCCCTCATAAGCCACAGGAATGCCATCGATCAGATGATGTGGATGCCCCTCTACAATCACACACCCGCCATGCCCAGGGATCGGGCAGGAACAGACATCCCCCACCCGAGCCACCACCTTGCCCCTCACCAGGCTGCGGCTGCTGGCGCTGATGACCTGCCCACCATGGCTGGTCGGATCGCCCAATCGGATCACACCCTTCATTTCCCCTCCAGACACACGTGCCGAGCCCTTACTGTGAATACCCTTGCTGATACTTTGACCAGTCCAGATCCTTGCGCAACCCCCACCAGGGCAGGTAGGTATAGCCCTCGCCACGGGCACGGAACCAATCCCTGCTCGGATCTTGCAGACGCGGCTTGGCGGGTGGGGTGACCACCACTGCCGTGGCGCGGTCTGGTTCCGTGGTGCCCGCCACCAGCACCGGCTTACCCTGCTGGTGCGACCAGGCAATGGCCAGCGCCAAGTTGGTCACGGCGCTGCCTGCCCGCATATCACCCAGTAGTTTGGCGGTGTTGAAGGTCTGTTTGCTGAAATCCAGCTCCGGCAGGCTCAACGTCAGCGTCTGCCCCAACAGGCCCAGCCGCTTGCTGTGGATATCATCGCCATGCCCCGCATCGTGAATCACATAGCCGATCTGCTCCGGGCTGATCGCCGCCTGCTCACTGGCGCTGTGCAGCGCAGCCTGCCAAGCCTGGGCAATACGACTTTGGCCAGCCTTGGCCGTGAACGCCTGCTCCGACTGGAAAGCCGGGCGACCAATCCAGGCCAAGGGCTCACGTTGCGTGTCAAACTGCGGCCCAGCCAAGATCAGCAACGTGCAGTTTTCGCTGATCTGTTTGTATTTTGGAAAATCCGGGGCGTCCCAGTTCATGACCCAGGCGGTCTTGTCCGGGTGGGCCTGCAAGTAATCCATGGCCCCGGCCAGTGAGTGGAAACCCGCGCTGGCCCCGCCGGTAGTCACTTGAACATCAGCGGGGATGTTGGCGGCGGATAGATTGGGGTTGTAGAACTCGAATTCGTCATCCATAGCCTCTCGAACAATCTCGACAGCTTCATTTACAGGTAACTCAGGCACAGCTGGAAGCGCGAACTGCACATGAATGCCATGCAGTTCGCGCCACTGGCTACGGCTATCTGGTTGCACCGTATAAAAATACCTACCGAACCGGGCATAGCCACGGCCAATAGGCCTTATAGTATCCGCCAAGTACCCTCCGAAAAAACGCGGAATATTAACCTTACCAGTATCATTCACGATGATCGCCGAAATAGGCTGGATAGTAGTGAATTTCCCAGGCTTATCCCTGACCTTCTCGTCGTTTTTATTGGGTTTGGTCAAACCTAGCGTCCACAGCAACTGCCATTCGGTCGGATAGTCACGTCGGATCAGCGGGTTGAGCCATTGCACCCCCACTACCTGTACTTTGAAGGGCCCGCTGGGAACCGCAGGCGTGGCGACGGTGGCCTGCGTAGAGCGGGTAGTGTGGCAGGCGGTGGCCAATGCCAGGCTGGCCAGCGCCAACAGTGAGGGAAGACCGATCCAACGCATGATGAAAGCTCCATCAGATAAGGATTGCATAGTGGCCGCAGGCAAGCTGCGTAGCCACAGGGTGCTGGCCAACATGGCCAGCACAAACACCACCAGCGCCACGCCAATGCGACGTGGCCAGGAGGCAATGAGGGAGGATCGCCAGGATTTCATCGATCTCTCCCTTGTTGATTCGCGCGCTCCCACACCCGGCGATCGGCCACGGTGACTGGCATATTAGCCTCAGCATCAGCCCATACCCATTGGTGCAACGGCTGCTGATTCATCATGCCAGTCTCAAAATACTTACTGTACTGCCCATGTGGATGACCATCACGGGCCAGCTTGTTCGAATAACGCCAATCCGCCTCGATCCGCAACTCCCGCCAATCCGCATCACTCAACCGACACACCCCAATCGCCACATCATAGGCCAGCGCCAGCTCGGCGTGCAGCGGGTTGGTAACGATGGTGGAATGATCGGTGGCGGGGATATCCACCCCCTCTTTCAAGTAGTCACGAATACGCTGGTTGCGCCAGTCGCGGTAACTCTCGCTGACCTCGCCACCAGGGTCTTCGCCAGGTACGCTGCCATCCTCCTGTTCCCGGTCTTCCCGGCGCGCCTGCATACGCAACCGGGCCCGGTCTTCATAGCGCTGCTGGGCCTCAGTGTCGGCGTTACCTTGTGGGGTGTCGGTCTGCTGCGCCACCCCGGTGTGGATGGGGGTGCTGTCGTAGGGGTCATCGGCCCGTTTGTCCGTTTTGCCGGCATCGCGAGTGCTGCCAAGTGGATCATAGCCTTCGTCGAATTGCGATGACACCTGGCCATAACGCATCGCCTGGGGGTGGAAGACCACCGGCAGCGCCGGGGCGGTGATCGGTACGCTCCAGTCCGGGCTATCGCGCTCTGCCTTGGGGGGCTCGGCATTGATTTTGGCATTCGCAAGCCCCATGATCGGCGCCACCAGAATGGCGCCGATGAGGGTGAAGACTTTGCCGATGACGCTTTCCGACGCGGCCAGCCCTTGCGCAACCGAATAGCGCGCTGCGGGCGAAGGCGGCACCCAGAAACCCTGATAGTCGGGTTTGCCATTGGAGCTGGGCTGGGCATTCCAGCGGTCTCGCCAGTAATCATATTTCCCACCCGCAGCTTGGCCAACCAAGTAGCCGCAGGCAAACACCCGCTGACTGAAATACGCAGCGGACCCAGCCGCCAAGGCGGGGTTGTGCGGGTCGGCAGCACCAGGCCGGTTCAGCCGAGCCAGCTCAGCCTCGCTGACCCCACGCCAGCCGATGCCTTGCACCGGTGAGGCCGAGATCACTTGATCATGCGGATTGCAGTACAGGGTGACCCGGCCATGGCAGTGCCCGTCGATACCATATTGCTGCCGATCCGCCGCCGTGCTGAACCCACCGGGGCTGCACTGGCCACCCGCCATGGCCCGGTCGATCATCGCCTCGGGCTGCGCATGGCTGGCCCGCGCCTTGAGCATGGCCAGATAGCGCTGCAGATTGGTGACGCGGGCCTCGATATGCTGGCGACCACTACGTCCGTCGCTGTCGCGCATGTCCCGCTGGGCATAGCTTTCCATGAAATTGTCCTCCAACAGGCTGAGTGGCGGATTGCACATCACATAGCTATCCGCCTGGATGCCAAGCCGATCTGCCAGAAACGCTGCGCCCATCCCCACCATATTGCCTTGGCTGTGGCAGACCACGGTGACCGGGCAGTCTGCCTGCTTGGCGCGAATCGACTGGATCAGCTTGGCCAGCCGCAAGGCCGCCAGCACGTAATAGGTGCGAGAGGGGCAGCTATATACATCACGGCCAATGGCCGGATTGACGTGCTGCGTGCTGAGCCATAGAAACAGCTGATCGTTGATGCCGCTGTTCCACAGATCCGGCAGGGTGGTGCAGCCATTGGCAAACGGCCCGCCGCCCCAGTAGTCGAATTCATTCAGCCACACCCGCTCGCCCCACAGCTTCAGCTCGTCTTTGCTGCATTTGTAGCCATAACGAAACCGGATCACTGGGGAGTAATTTGGCTCGGCGGTCATGAAATTTTCACTATCGCGTTCCGAATCGACAAACCCAGTATCGGTCAGCTCGCGGGTATAGTGCACCGGGGTCATCAGCCCACCCTCGATGCCGAGCAATGGTTTGCCCGGAGCCAGATCCGCCGACCGTTGGGTATGGCGTTTCAACCGGGTATTGAGGCCCGTGCACAGGCCCTGCTCCGCCGCGTCGAACCACTCACCATCAGAATTGACGCCATGCACCAAGATGATCACCCCCGGCAAGGGGAGTTTGCTGTAAAAGGGGGCATCGCTTTTGTCCGGTAGCAAGACGCAATGCCCATCAGACAAGACTTTGGAGCTAGGTGTCGAGTTAGTGTCGCTCATGGTTAAAACTCATTCATTCAATCAGTCATCCGAATCCATAAAACGGACCCGCAAGTTTTCGAAGGCATTGTGTGCAATGGGCGCCACCCGGCCTTGTTCATCGGTCACGCCATGGATCACGCTGCCATCGTTACGGGTGATTTCGTAGCGCACTCCTGGGATACCCGCCTGGGTGAGGGGATGGAGCAATTGCGGGGTGCGCCCGACATCGCCCTTGTCGAATTGAGGCAGGTCTGCGCTGTCCGTTGCGGGCCCCACCCAGTGGTGGTTGGCGGCATGAATGGTGGCGGTGCCACTGCACCCCATGGTGATCTTGCCGCCACCGAGCCTGATGAAGGTGCCATCGCCGGTCACTAGCATGATTTCGTCACTGGCCATCACCTGCACCTTGCCGCCACTGGCGCTGATCTTGACGTTCTTGGCGGCTTCCAGGTGGGCATCAGCCTGCTGGGACTGTCCCAGCCATCTGCCCTGATGGGCGATCAGTTTCATGTCTTCACTTTGTGCAAACAGCGACACGCCTCGACCGGCATTGGCGACAATGCGCTCACCTGCTGCAAGCTGCCAGTGCTGTTGCGCAACGGTGTCGATGTTTTGCCCGGCATGGGTCGCCACCGTCTGCGGGGTGTTGAAGATCAAACCACTTGGCGCGGTCATGGCCACCATGGGCTCTCCGCCACCCGAGCGGTCTGGCGCGGTATTATTCCCCTCCTCCCACTGTTTGAGGTATGACTGCATTTGCTGGTGTGGCTCGCTTTGTGTGGCCTGTGCCTGATGCTTGCAGGCATATTCCCCCAGCTGCCTGAACAGTTTCAGGCACTCTTCCATTACCCGCAGCGTCTCATCACGTGACAACTGTGGCCCCTCGGCACGCAACTGCTCAAACGCGCTGATCAACATCCCCTTGCCCGAGCGCAACGCCAAGCTATCGTCGGTACGCAGCTCGGCACCGTTGCCACGTGGCTGGGCGCGGCCATCCTGGCGCGGATGCGCCAGCCATCCCAGGTTCAAGGCACTCTGCCCGACCGTGGTCGCCAACCGGGCCCGTACCTGGCCGGTGCTGTCATCGAACAGCAGCTCCGAATAGCTACCCCCCCGGTACTCCTTGCTCTTGAAGCCGCTCAGTGTCTTGTTGCCCGGCAGACTGCCCTGCGCGCTGAACTCCACCGCCGGGTGCTGCGCGTTGTGCACCACCGAACGCACGATCGGTCGGTCGATCTGCCCATCCAGAAAGTCCACCACCACTGCCTGCCCCACCCGTGGCAGGTAGCGTGCGCCCCAGCCCGCCCCGCTGATGGCTTGCTCCACCTGCAGCCAGCACGAGCTGTTGTCGCTGTGGCTGGCCCCGCTGCCGGTGTCGGCAGGGCGGTGGTCTTGCGGGCGCTGCCAGGGAAACTGGATCTTGATCCGGCCCCAGCGGTCGGTGTGGATCTCTTCCCCCGGGGGGCCGACCACGATGGCGATCTGCGGGCCAGGGGCGGTCGGCCCGGCATGGTGGTGCGGGTCGAACCAGGGCCGATAAGGCACTTGCCGCCGTTGCGCAGTCAGCTGGTTGTGGTAGATCGGCTGTTCCGTGTCCGCCAGCACCGGGAACAGGGTGTGCAGGCCCTGTCGGAACACGTCCTCGAAGTTGTTGCGGCCCTGGTGGCGCACCCGCAAGACGGCGAACTGGCGGTTGGCCGGTTCGTCCTGGTCATGGATGGCGTGCTCGGTCAGCTCGAACCATTGCCCGACCTGTAGCTCGGGCACGCTGCTGCAGCCAGTGAATTGTTTGGCGCGGGCTTCGAGGGCCTCCATGCGCTGCTTGGCATAGCGGTCCAGATCGGCTTGGTCCGCCCCATACAGATTGCCGGGGCTGTCATAGTCCTCCAGGGCCGCCACCAGGGTCTGGCTGCCGGCACTGTATTGATGATGGGTCGGCAGCTGGCTGTGCGCACTGCCGGCTGCCTTGAAGTCATAGCTCTGCAGGCTGACTGCGCCCGGTTGCAGGCTGCG